>JBDKJN010000374.1:0-7087 GCA_039796595.1 Bacteroidota bacterium | reverse complement strand
GAGAAAATATTCTTCGGTGAACATGATTCGCTCGTAATACAACCAATACAATAAGCTACAAACAACGGTGAACCACCAATTGCCCACATAAATTATGATGCCCAACCACATGAAATAATTTCCCAAATACAATGGATGACGCACCACTGAATAGATCCCTTTTGTATTGAGTACCTCAGCCACTTGGCCTTCCTTGGTATTTCGACCGCTAGTGCCCTTTGGAGTATGTCCAATGGTTATCGCACGAATCAATTGCCCCAACATGGCTACACCCAAACAGATCAAGGCCCATGACAAATCAAAATGTTCCATATGGCTGTCCTGGCGGAAAATAATCACCAAGGCGGCCATTACATAAAGCACCAAAGGCATAAAACTTCTCCAGCGAAACAACCATGATCCTGAACGATCAAATTCTTCTATTAAGGCCATAAAATGTAAAATATCCGGCTAAGTTAGCCTGATTTTCATAAATTGAACAACCTTTTGGTCTTAGAGTAGTCTTATCACTGATAAATCCATCTCCCAATGCATGTTTCACAACCTTGTTCAGTGCGCTGGTCGTCTATGACCTCAGACCACAGCCACCATAAATTTTGTGGCTCCTGCGAGAAAACAGTATTCGACTTTACCAAAAGCACTCAGGAAGAATTTGACTTGGTTCGACAGCAGGAAGGCCCGCATCTATGCGGTCGTTTTAACGCAGATGAAAATGGAAACATTTATTTTCCGAACAAAAGACCAAAACAAAGATGGCAGAAGGTTTTTCTATTGGCTTTGTTGCTCAACTTCCACCAAACGATGTTCAGTAATGTCAATATGGATTATCTCCAAGAGCTGAAATCAAGACTATGGGGCATTAACCAAACCGCTGGCGAAAAGGTCACTCTTTACGGGGTGTTAAAAAACAGCCATGGACGTCTAGGCAACGCTTCCGTGCAAATCACCGTGAGCGAAACAATTTCCTTCACAACAACTACAGATTCGCAAGGGCGCTTTACATTTGAGCTACCTCCTAACATGTATGTTGACACTCTTGTGATCAAGATCAACAATGGGTATACCAAGAATTTTGTATTGAACGAAACTGCACTTGAAGCATCCAAACGGATTTATAAAATCAAACTTCCCACTCGCCGTTTTGTTGGCTGTCCTTCGTTCTAAGCCTCTCAAGAATAAGAACTATAATCAAATGCTTCGGTCTTTTGCCAGCGTTGCTATTGAGCCTTTTCTCCTGCCTTGACCTGTTCTGCAATTGCAAAAGAAGAACTCAATGTTGGCGTCAATCAGATAACAATCCACCTTTGCGTGCCTTATACTGTCTTGCCTGCGCGAAATACTTGAAAGGAACGAAAAGCATCCCAAAGCACTCTCCATGCTCTTTGTTCAAATGTTTGTGATGCACTTTATGTGCCTTGCGAATGGCTCTGAAATACATATTGTCGGTGCGCGAAAACCAACTGAATCGTTGATGAATCAAAACATCATGCACAAGGAAATATGCAATACCATAAAACAAAATCCCCAGGCCGACGAAAAATTTCCAATCAAAAAGAGCCTGTCCGCCAGTCACCATCAGTAAACAACTCGGCACTGCGAAAATGATGAAGAATGCATCATTCTTTTCGAAGAAGCCCGCATGTGGCTGATGATGGTCCTCGTGAAAATACCACATCCATCCGTGCATTACGAATTTGTGCGTACACCAGGTGATGCCTTCCATTACAGCAAATGTTACTAATGTTATTGCGATCGCAATCATGTCAGTTGTTTTCTAAAATTCTTTTTCTAACCGATGGCAGAGCAATTTTAAACCATGGTGTAAAAGCCGAAGAATCCTCATTGATCCATTGCTCCAAATCATTCCATGCCACCCACTTTATTTCCATCACTTCATCGCGATTAAAAGGTACTTCACCCTGAAATGTACCGAAGAAGACGTGATCAAATTCATGTTCGATGAGTCCATTGTCGAATTCGGCGTGATACGTGAAGGAAAATTGCTCCCTCAAATTCGTTTGAATACCCAATTCCTCTTGTAATCGTCGATGTGCAGCATCAGAGTTGGATTCGGCCGGTCTGGGGTGTGAGCAACAGGCGTTCGTCCACAACCCTGGACAATGGTATTTATTTGTAGCCCGGCGATGCACCAACATTTCCCCGGCTGAATTAAAAATAAAAACACTAAACGCCCGATGCAAAAGGCCTTTGCTATGCGCCTCCATTTTCTCCATAACGCCCTGCTCAACGTCCGAATCATCAACTAGAACAACATAATCCATGGTCAATTATACTACGAATTTTTGAAGTCTACGCCACTGTTCTTCTGAACGATCATCTGAAGTCTGAATAAACTTCAAAGCATTTTGCCAAAACCAATATTGCTTCGATAAAGTGCCATTCTCAAAACCTTGCAACAAATAATCGATGTCTTCTTTTACATTGCCCTTATAGCCAACTATCATAGGCACCTCGGATTGCACAGCATACCGCAAAAAACGCAATTCATAACTTGAAGGATCCATTGCTATGGCGGCTTCTAACTCCTTTTTGCCTTCCGAAAACACACTGAATTTTTCCTGTACTCCCGATTTTGTTCCCGCCAACATCGCCATAGCTGAGCCTTTGTATCCTCGATGCAATGCGTTTTGAGAACTCAACCCAAGTGTTTCGTTGTAGTAGTTTTGTATACCGCTTGGATTGTTGCACTGAAAAAACAACTGGCGCATACGTTCTTCCACTTGCGCGGATGCTACCTGTAAATTGAGCAACAAGGTCAATACTACCAATAATAGCTTCATAACATATTCAGATTATGTACTACATATGACTTCATCATCAACGACCACTTGGTGGTATTTGGAATACGCACACGCTCGGTCAATATGGTCGTGGTATCAAGACGACAAATTTTCTCGAACAACTGAAGATAATATTTATAGGCCATAAACACTCCGAAACGTGCATCCTTCGGCAACATCAATATGCCTTTGTAGCCTTCATTAAAGTCGTCTAGAATTTCTGATTCAATACTCCTTTTTTGTTCCAGCGTGAAGTTGCTGAAGTCAGTACCTGGAAAATATGCACGCCCCAACTCCTGATAATCTTGTTTGAGGTCTCGTAAAAAATTTATCTTTTGAAATGCAGCTCCTAAACTCATGGCATGTGGCTTCAACCTTTGATAGAATGCGTCATCATTTTCTGTGAACACACGAAGACACATTAATCCTACCACCTCTGCTGAACCTAATATGTAATTCTCATAGTTGCCCCGTTCATAGCTGGTTTGGTGCAAATCCATCTCCATGCTCTTTAAAAAGGTGTCGACCAATTCCCATTCAATGCCATATTCATGATACACTGCTTGGAAACTATTGAGAATGGGATTGAGTGATATGCGATCATGAATAGCATTCACCGTATCCTGACGGAATCGCGCCATCAGAGTGGCTTTATCATATTCATGAAACGTGTCGACGATTTCATCTGCGAAGCGCACAAAACCATAAATGTTATAAATGGGTTGTCGGAATCGGAATCCAAGGGCTTTAATACCCAAACTGAAGCTTGTGCTGTAGGATTGCGTAGTAATGCGACTGCAAGCCGACGACACAACATCAAATAATTGTTTTTGATTGCTCATGCTCGAGATTGTTTTTCGGTGATTAAGATGGATTCTGCTGAACTCCGAAGTCCCAACTCCTTTAAACACAAATCAGCAGCAACTAATCCACTGATAATGCTAGGTGGAACACCGGGTCCAGGCACAGTGAGTTGACCCGCATAATACAGATTCCTCACCTTCTTGTTTTTCATTTTAGGCTTCAAAAATGCTGTTTGACTCAATGTATTCGCCAAACCATAGGCATTGCCTTTGAAACTATGATAGTCCGCGATAAATTCTTCGTGTGCATATGACCTTTGATAAACTACATGCGGAGCTATGGATACTCCAGTTTCCTTTTCAAGACGTTCAATACATTCATTGAAATATCGTTCGCGATTTACTTCATCGCTTTGCATCCCCGGAGCTACAGGAATGAGCATAAAAAGATTCTCATGACCTTCGGGCGCAACTGCTGCGTCCGTTATGGATGGCACGCAGGCGTAAAATAAAGGTGCGCTGGGCCATTGGGGTTGATCATAAATCTCTCGGGAATGAACATCAAAGTCACGGTCGAAAAATAGATTATGATGGTTTAGACCTGGAATCTTTTTGTCTAGCCCGACATAGAACAACAAACTCGAAGGCGCCATGGTTCTTGACTCCCAATAAGAATCAGAATAATTGCGATGCGCTTTGTCCAACAAACGCGTTTCAACATGATGATAATCTGCCGCCGCTATTACCGCATCGAACTCATGACGCTCTTGATCAACATAAATCGCCGTCACCTGATTGCGATCTACTTCTATTTTGTTCACTTCAACACCACATCGATAATCAACACCAAGCGAACGGCCAACACTGGCCATGCCTTCGGGAATTTTGCTCATCCCACCCAACGGATACCACGTTCCGAGTTGCAGGTCAGCATAATTCATTAAACTATACAAAGCAGGTGTATCGCTGGGCTTAGCTCCTAAAAAAAGTACTGGAAACTCCAATAGTTTTAGAATTTTCGGATGCGAAAAATACCTACCAAGATGGGCCTTCATATTGGAGAACAACTGTAGTTTCAAGCCTTGTGTGAGGACTTTCCATTCAAAAAATTCCACCACACTCACTGAGGGCTTCCACACAAACTCACCCATTCCAACTTCGTATTTGATGCGAGCCTCGTGCAAAAAAGCATCCAACCTATCTCCAGCACCCGTTTCCCAGGACTCCAGTAAAACCTTAAGCTCCTTTAAATCCGCAGGAATCTGTACTGATGTACCATCTTCGAAAACGACTTTGTAAGATGGATTTAAACGGATGAGTTCATAATGATCGGCGACCTTGGAACCAAAACGGGCAAAAAAATGCTCAAAAACCTCTGGCATCCAATACCAACTAGGACCCATGTCAAATAGAAAGCCTTTTTGTTCAAAAGCCCGACAGCGTCCGCCAAGCGAAGCGTTCTTTTCAAATACAGTAACTGCACAACCGGCCTGGGCCAATTCACAAGCTGCGCTGAGCCCTGCAAAACCTCCCCCAATAATTGCTACTCTTTTCTTCATGTCGATGTGCATTTAGTCACTAACAAGCAACGACCCACTTTGTTCAATCATCTGGTCGATAAATTAAACAAAATGACGGAAATTCGGAATCAAAACGCATTTTGCACACTGTTCAGCGAGCACATTGGCATTTCAAAACAAAGCAATATAAGGAGGATTTCAAGCGGAAGGATTACTTCACGCGCAGTTTTTGACCCGCCTTGATCTTGGAGGTGGTCTTCAACTTGTTGAGCTTGCACAAGGCACTAATCGTAGTCTTGTTCTTTCGGGCTATCGACGAAAGCGTTTCGCCTGATTTCACCGTATGGAACTTCTTGGAAACGTTGCTTCCTTTGCGGGCTTCTATGTACTTTTTATCTACCTCAGTAGGTGTATAGTCAAAATGTTTTTTGGTCAGGGTAAACTGCCAATCGCGAATTTTGCGATTAGCGGGATCAATGATCAAATTAGGATCGATGGCATCGCCCATATAGCGAATTTCGAAGTGCAAGTGAGATCCATAAGAACGGCCTGTATTGCCGCCAAGGCCAACGATTTCACCTGCCTCAACATGATCTCCTGGACGAACTTTACGTTGGCTCATGTGCGCATAAAGCGTTTCCAAGCCGTTGTTATGACGCACTACAACCACATTACCATATGAACTGTGGTATTGCGAAATACGAACCATCCCTTCCCAAGCAGCGTAAACATTGTCCCCGGTTTCGAGGTCGATATCCATGCCATAGTGCATACGACCCCAACGAGGACCGAATACAGAAGTCATATTACCGTTGGTAGGATAATGAAAATCACATAAGTCATGCACCAGGGTGAATGTCTCACCTTCGTCAGGCAATAACTCTTTGCCCTGCTTTACGGCGAAAAGATTTTCCGTATCAAAACTGCAATATGTAGTGAAAGCGGGGATGTTTGCTAATGAATCCTGAAAACTGAAGGTAGAAAGATCAACAGAAGCGCGTTCGATGAACAATGCTGTTTCCTCAGCTTCATCGATTGTCGCACCACCCACGTTATGATCGTAGTTTTCCCACGATGCAGTATCTGCCATCAATTCGATGGCGCTTTCCACTTGAGCATGAAAAGCGTTGACCCACATCACGAGAGTGATGATACATATATTTCCGAGCAGTTTGCGCATGGGCGCGGCAAAAATAATACAAAGTACCTCGAATTGGTATCTGGCTAAGGCACAATGTTATGAGTGAAACGCTTTTAATAAGTTATTGTTTCCTACCATTCTACGAATTCAAAAAAACAGTCGCTGAATCAACATTTACTCACGACAAGAAATTTTCGCATGATTCAAAATTGTGGACCAAGGATCGCACCTACCTTTGTCTTGATTAACTCAAAAAATATGAAGGCTACCTTCGATTTAGACATTTTAGCGATCGGCGCTCACCCCGACGATGTAGAAATTAGCTGTGCCGGCACTTTACTCAAAGCCGCTGATGCCGGTAAACGAATTGCCATCCTAGATCTCACTCGTGGTGAACTCGGGAGCCGTGGAAGCGCGGAAATTCGCGATCAAGAATCAGCTGATGCCAGCGCTAAACTGAATCTGGTAGCCCGTGAAAACTTGCGATTGGCAGATGGTTTCTTCGCGGTGGATAGCGCAAACAAACTTGCATTGGTGCGTTACATCCGTTTGTGGCGACCAAAAATTGTACTCATAAATGCCCCGAGTGACCGGCATCCGGATCATGGTCGTGGACACCAGTTGGCTTCAGACGCCTGTTTTCTAGCCGGTTTGAATAAAATTGAAACCACCGACCTTTCAGGCGATGCACAATCCCCCTATCGTCCTCAACAGGTATATGCCTATGTGCAGGATCATTACCATAAACCTGATCTGATCGTCGATATTGAAGGATATTGGGAGCGCAAGATGGAAGTATTGCGTTGTTATGGTTCACAATTT
>JBDKJN010000373.1:0-13598 GCA_039796595.1 Bacteroidota bacterium | reverse complement strand
ACAGAATCTACCGTCAGCAACATCCGATGACAACTTTCGAAATGCGCATTTTCGCTTGGCACCAACGCTCGCGAAGTGACAAAGGCATAGTGTAGGCAATAACGATCGCCGGGTGCGAGTGAGGTCGCTTCGACTGCACCTACCATTCTGCGATCACCGGGCTGATTGCCGCTGATAGTTTCATTCCAGTCAATGGGATTCGTCGACGCAGGGTCAGAGCAGAACATAAAATTAGCAGGTGTATCGGTGACTCCCGAACCCGAAACCCCATTGCCTCCGTATTTTAATTGTGCACCATTCTTCCATTTGCCATGTAAATAATTAAAATAATGGGTTTCGTTTGATGGATCACCATTTATTGGATTGGTTCCAATATTGTAGTAAACAGCGTTGTCCAGATTTTGGTTGAGAGTAACACATGCGGTAGATGCGGGTAAGTTTCCAAATCCATATGATACAGAGCTTAATTCGTCTATCACATCGCCATTATATCCATAAACGCAGTTGCGCAAACTATCGCATCCAACGTAATCATCATGTGGACTCCCTAAATCAAAATCAACCCAAATCCCGCATTTGAACTCGGTATATGTGCGATCTGATCTATTGATGAGGGTGTGATCAACAAAAACGGTGTTTTGCAAATATTCAGGTCCAGTATTAAATAAGTACATCATTACATGGTCCTCCATATGAAGCGAATCGGGTAGCAATTCATCAAATTCATTCTCTTCTTCTACAGAGCTTCGAGTATCATTCAATATAAGAAATGAACAAACATCACCTTTAATATCTGGATAGTCTCCTAACTCGGGTTCATACAAGCCGTTCGAATTAATGTCAACAAATGGCGCAAGTTGGACCGCCTCCCCATTGGACTCATCACCATGAGCTGGCCACGTTGCTATGGATTGAGGTAGCTGATAAAACGGATTCATGTACGAGTTAATATGCTCTTGAACTTCTTGTCGCGTTATCTGAAACGTTCTACCAAATTTTAATAGAAAGTCGGAAGTGATATCATTGGCAATCGGTCCAAACATAAAATTTCTAGTCACACCATACGTTTGTGCAGAGACGGTTGTGTCGTTTTCTGATACTCCCGATATCCAAAGACTTGATGCGTAAATTGTACCAATTAAGCTATCCGGCGTTATTTTAAAATTTAGACCTGACCTAGAAAAATAGTTATCACTAAGTGATGTGGCATTCGTGGTGTGATATGCTTCGAGTTTATTGTTTTCAATAAAGTCGCATTGTCCATTTTTAGTATTGCGATATAAGCCTGTATACCGATTGCCATTCAGCGCCCAATACTGGCGACTTTCAAAGTTGATCACTTCAGTTGGAGCATATTCTTGGAATGGCAAAAACGACGTACATGTTGAGATATTCTTGCTCATGTTCGGCTGACTGGAAAGAGTCATATGATCACGTTGGTTTGTTATCCAGTATTCGTTATTAAAGAAATCTACACTGCCGCGAGGGTAAGGTGAGGAGAATGGGAATGAAAACTCGATGCTTGCTAACCCTTCAATACTTCTGTATCGAGTTGCGGTCGAGTCGGCTTCAATGGTTTGTGATCCACAACAAAATAAAATAGAATTGGCTGTTGACAATTCATACGGGACAAAACCGGGTGTGCTCAAAGCGATCCACTCATCATTGATATATGTCCATATTTGGTCGTTGCCTAGAGCATAAATGGAGTTGTTGATTACTGCGAGATCGTCGAATTCAATGCCTACGGGAGATGCAAGGGGGCTCCAAACGCCATTCACGCGCTGATGAACTTGGTCAGCGTGTAACGCCAGCATAGTGCCATTATAAAAGAATAAGTGATAGATTTTTTGGGCGCCACTTATTCCAATACTTACCCATTCACCGTTAATCAATTCAGCAGCGCCATTGTAATTCGATATTCTACCTACGACTATGAGCGATGAATCTGTTGGTATGACTTGATAAATGCTGGCCGCTGGATCATCAATTTGAGGTGCGAAAGGAAGATATTCTTCGCCATCAAAATAGCTCAACGAGTTCGCAGTCACGCCTCCAATGAAGTCAAATGAACCAGCAACCAAAATGAGATCATTGTATTCTACTAGAGTATAGATTCGACTCGATTCTTCAATGGAGTTGTATGCGCTAGGGAAATAAGCCGGCGAAAAACTCTGGGCCAACAGGCAATGGCCGAATGCAAGTTGAGTAATGGCATAGAATAGTAGTGTTAGTCGCATATTGTACAGTTTATCTCAAATTTAATAATCGTACGTGCGCGTCAATGATTGAGATGCCCCAACTTCAACCATAAATTGCTTATCCAACGCTATGCTTTAACATCGAGTGCATCGCGAAGGCCATTGCCCACGAGCATAAAAGCCAACACCAATAACATGATGCACATCCCTGGCGAGAGTGCAAGAAACGCCATGTCTGTGGTGATAAAACTATAATGTTCACGAATCATATTGCCCCAGCTTGGCACTGGAATTTGTGCGCCTAAGCCAAGAAAACTCAGACCGGCTTCTATCAAAATGGCCGAAGCGAAATTGGCGGCGCTTATCACGATAATCGGCGATGTAATATTGGGGAGTATGTGTTGCCACATGATGCGCGTGTTGTTGTACCCAAGTGCCTTGGCGGCTTCAACAAATTCTTTTTCTCTGATGCTAAGTACCTGACCTCTCGTAATACGTGCTACCTCAACCCACATGGTCAATCCAACTGCCAGAAATACCTTCCAAAAGCCGGTTCCAAGTACTACGGTTATAGCCATCACCAATAGCAGCGTTGGAATGCTCCAAATGACGTTGGTGAACCACATCAGAATGGCGTCTATTCGTCCACGATAATAACCTGCCATCAAACCGATGGTGACTCCAAGTACCAATGAAAGTATTACGGCAATCGCGCCTACTGCTAGCGAGATAAATGTGCCTGCCATCAATCGAGATAAGACGTCTCTGCCATATTTGTCCGTGCCAAGCCAAAAGGTTTTAACTACTACCTGTTTTGTTAATTCGTTGTCGGCGTTGTCACCGCCGATCATCGGATTCGGGAATACTGTCTTAGTGGTATCATCTCCTTGCTCGATGCGGTGAAATACGATGCTGCTGTCCTTTATTTCATAACTATCAAAAGGGATGGATGGTTTAGCTTGGTCAACTCCTCCTTGTAACCATTTTGCTAGAGCCGAGGTTGTGGAATAACCTTGCGGATAATAAAATTGGATTTTGGTTCCTGGCCGCAGACAAGCCAATTCAAGATGTTGGTCGTTGGCGTTTATGCTATCATCAGGTCGAATCAATGCGCCAAACAAAACAATTAGGCAGCAACACACGATCCAAATCATTCCCGCCATTGCGGCTTTGTTGGATTTGAATTTTTGCCACTTGGTGGGTGGTGTGTATACAACCTGCATGCAACGAACTTAATCAAACAAAGGAAAGCCTCTCATGAATCGTCCGTAAAGTTTACAACGAGCAAGGTTTCATTTCTTCAATGCACACTAACCTTTAGTTGAATTGATGTTTTAGTGCGCAATAGGCTTTGGAGTGTGTTTCCATTTCGGTCGATATACTTTGCCGACAATGAAGATCAAGAGCATATACCACGGATAAATCAAATTCAATATAATTAAGTCAAGTTCATGGACCACCTGGTCACGTTGGTTTGCAACCAGTCGAGCAGTTTTATAATCTGCAATGCATTTGAGTCCCAGCAGCATGAAATAAAGGTGCGAGGTGTAAGGGATAAATGGCGAAAAGATGGCACAAAAGAGGAGAGCAAAATTAGCTCCTCCAATGATTAGTCCGGCACGCACTACGTCACTATCCCAGCCCAATTGTTTTTTGGATGCCCAACGCAAACGTTGTTTTATGAATGTAGAGTAGGTTGGTGCTGATTGAATCGTTACCGCTGATTCGGGCCTTGTTTGAACGGCAATTACATGTTCATCCAATCGTTTTATGGCAAGCATGGTATATTGATCATCACCGCTTGGAATATGTTTGTGCCATGTGTAACCTCCGATTTGCTCAAAACTTTTACGCTCCACCAGTAGGCTGGCACCGTTGCAAAGAATGGCCTTGTTACGGGTGATGGAAGCAATAGTTAAGCCTTGTAATAGCAACCATTCGGTGTATTGAAATCTGCCAAGAAAGGTTTCGGAATACTCCATTTTAACCTGTCCTACTGTCATCGCTGTATCCGTGACTTTGTACGTGTTGACCATTTCTCTTAGCCATGATTTCGGGACACGAGCATCCGCATCCAGTGTACAAAACACATCACTAGGGTATTTCTTGAGGGCGGTTTCAATGGCTTGTTTTTTTCCTGGGATTTCTATATTGTGGAGTAAATGAAATGCCCTGTTGGTTGGTAAATGTTCTGCGGCATAGATATCTCCACCGTCAGTACTGTGATCGTTGACCAGCACGAATTGAACATTCATTTGTTCTATATCCAATTGTTGCAAATCATGAAGAAGCAAGGGCAATTGATGCAATTCATTACAAAAGGGAATGACCACCAACACAGAGGTCGATCGCAAATCGGATTCCCAGCTTGAAGGAGCGACTGGCTCAATGGCCCGATGATGGATATGGGCAAAGCGCCAATACATCAATATCAAAACTGTGGGTAGGATATAAAATAGCCACTCGGGATGAAAAACCATGCAACAATATTACTCAATCTATGCATTGAATGAATGCAAGGAACTGCTTTGTTTTAGATACACTATACGGCAATATCGGGGCAGCAGAGTATTGAGGGTGGCAGGTGATAGGTCTTTGGCCGATTTATGACTGCCTTGTTTTGCGATGGACAGGACATCTTATATTTGATACCGAATGAGCGCGGCAAAAGAGAGAATCATATTGGGCATAGATCCGGGTACAACCATTCTGGGTTATGGCATTATTGAGGTTAAAGCCAAAAAAATGGATCTAATCACTCTTGGAGTGTTGCATCTCGATAAAATCGATGATCATCATTTGAAGCTTCAGAAAATCTTTGAACGTACTGTGCAACTAATTGATGGATTCCATCCCGATGAGTTGGCTATTGAGGCACCCTTTTTTGGCAAGAACGTGCAAAGTATGCTCAAACTGGGAAGAGCACAAGGTGTTGCGATAGCGGCTGCGTTGAGTCGTCAATTGCCCGTGACAGAATACGCCCCAAGAAAAATCAAACAGAGTATTACAGGTAACGGTGCTGCTAGCAAAGAACAAGTAGCCGCAATGCTACAGCGCGAATTACGTATCCCTGAAGCGGACATGCCTGCAAAGCTCGATGCTACAGATGGGTTGGCGGCTGCGGTATGTCATTTCTATCAAACAGCCAATTCAGCCGCGGGAGTTGGCAAATCGTTCTCAGGTTGGAAGTCCTTTTTAGCCGCCAATAGTGATCGAATCATCAAACCAAAGTAGCATTGGATTATTGCGCAAGGGAGTAGGAATTACGTGTCGTGTGAGGTGACCATTCGATTCGGATTGGATTGTTCGGATTGGGGCCCATTTTTCAGTACGAACATTCCTGCATTTTAAAGTTGGTTCATGGCAACTCAAGCCTTTCCTGTCTTACTTTTGACCCTTCAAACGAGTAATAGAACATGAATAATTCAAAATACGGCTTTGGTACGAAGGCCATTCACGCAGGACAAAGTGCTGATCCCACAACAGGGGCAATCATGACTCCAATTTACCAGACCTCAACGTATGTGCAGGAGGCACCAGCAGTGCACAAAGGGTATGCTTATGCGCGCGGTAAAAATCCGACGCGTGTGGCGCTTGAAAGCTGTTTGGCTTCACTTGAAAATGCAGCGTTCTGTTTGTGTTTTAGTTCAGGTATGGGGGCTGCTGATACCATTATCAAATTGCTTAACCCTGGTGATGAAGTCATTGCAACTGACGATCTGTATGGTGGAACATATCGCATGTTCATGAAGGTGTTTGCAAAGTATGGCATAGTGTTTCACTTTGTTGATATGCATGATATGACTGCGGTTCAGTCCAAACTCAATGCAAAAACAAAAATGATTTGGATTGAAACACCGACTAATCCGATGATGAAAATAATTGATGTGGCCTTGTATACCTCATTGGCCAAGGAGAAAGGATTGATTTCGGTAGTGGACAATACGTTTGCATCTCCTTATTTACAGAACCCATTGGATTTAGGCGCTGATATTGTCATGCACAGCGCTACCAAATATCTCGGTGGTCATAGCGACGTGGTTATGGGTACTTTGATGACCAACAATAAAGCATACTACGATGAGTTGGCTTTCATCACCAATTCATGTGGTCCGGTGCCAGGACCACAAGATTCTTTTTTGGTATTGCGTGGCGTAAAAACATTACACCTTCGTATGCGTGCGCATTGTGACAATGGACGTGCGATAGCGCACTATTTGCGCCAACATCCCAAAGTAGGAAAAGTATATTGGCCGGGATTTGAAGATCACCCCAATCACGATGTTGCAAAACGTCAAATGCGTGATTTTGGTGGAATGATATCGTTTACTTTGAAAAGTGATTCATTTGATGAAGCCGCAAAACTCGCTCAGAGTTTAAAGGTATTTGCACTTGCGGAGTCTCTCGGTGGGGTAGAGTCGTTGGTGGGACATCCCGCTTCCATGACTCATGCCGCAATACCTCGTGAGGATCGCATGAAGACCGGACTCGTTGATTCATTGTTACGCCTCAGTGTTGGTGTGGAGGATCAAGAAGATCTGATTGCGGATTTGCAACAGGCATTGGAGGCTATTTAAGCTTGGTTCGTTGGGGGTATGGATCTTTTGTCAAAGAGGATGTGTGGTCAATGATCTAAGAACATGACATTTATCCTTTTTTGAAAGTGATCGAAGAAATTACCTTCGTTAGGAAATAAAATGGACTGGACCGAATAAGTGTTCGGTTAGGCGATTTAAAAAAAAAGGAACGTATGCAAAAAAAGATAGCGATTGTTGGAGCGGGATTAGTTGGTAGCCTATGGGCAGTTTATATGGCTAAACGTGGCTATCATGTCGATGTTTTTGATCGCCGTCCGGATATTCGACAGCTAAAAATCGTTCAAGGCAAAAGCATCAACTTGGCGCTAAGCGATCGAGGGTGGAAAGGTTTGGAAGGTGCTGGCATTCGCACTGCTATCGAAAAAGTGGCATTGCCTATGACAGGTAGACTGATGCATGCGGTTGATGGAAGCTTAACCTATCAACCCTATGGCAAGGATGGTCAGGCTATTTACAGTGTGTCAAGGGGTTTGTTAAATCAGACTTTGATGCAATGTGCGGATGAGTTTCCGCAAGTACAATTGTTCTTTGAACACCGCTGTACGGATGTAAATCTCAAAACCAATACGATTGAGTTTTTTGATGAGTCTAAGGCGCAACAAGTATCACATACCTACGATCATATTTTTGGTACCGATGGCGCATTCAGCGCTGTGAGAAGTAGATTGACAAAAGTGGATCGTTATGATTTTTCACAGAGTTATCTTGATCACGGTTACAAGGAATTAGAAATTCCAGCTGCAGGAGATGGCACACATCAATTGCGCAATGACTGTTTGCATATTTGGCCAAGAGGAGAGTTTATGATGATTGCTTTGCCTAATGTTGATGGAAGTTTTACGTGCACACTTTTTATTCCTTTCGAAGGCAAAAATTCACTGGAACATTTAACCAATCCCAATGCTGTTCGTGCATTTTTCGAAAAACATTTCCCTGATGCAATGGCCCTAATGCCAGAATTGACGGACGATTTTTTTGCAAATCCGAATGCCAGTTTAGTCATGACCAAATGTTTTCCTTGGCACTTTCAGGATAAGGTTTGTTTGATGGGTGATGCAGCTCACGCCATTGTGCCGTTTTATGGACAGGGCATGAATGCAGGATTTGAGGATTGCACTGCCATGAATCGATTGTTGGATGAAAACGGTGATGATTTTGACAAGGTGTTTGCAGCCTTCACTAGCGAGCGCAAACCATGTGGGGATGCCATCTTAGAATTGGCCTTGCGCAACTATATAGAGATGCGCGATAAAACGGGTGATCCGGTATTTTTACTTCAAAAGAAAATTGAAGGGCGTTTTTCTGCCAAATACCCTGATCGTTGGATTCCATTGTATTCGCAGGTAACGTTTTCGCACATTCCTTACCATCAGGCATTGCGCAATGGGGATCAACAGCAAAAGATCATGGACAGCATTATGGCCATACCTAATATAGATCAATTATGGGATAGTGAAATGGTGGAACACCAAATGCTGGAGTTACTACAAGCACAGAAATCTCATTCATAATTCTTGGTTGATAATACAATCCGCCTCGACTTTTAGCGTTGCTTTTTTAGAGATAATTTAGGACGAATGAAAGGTATCCTTTACACATTGATCTTATGTAGTCTTTGTTCAACTTTGGCTGCCCAGCGCGGTGTTCGTGAGCGCAGCCCGATATATACACAAGGCACTGCTTATCGCCCCACTGGTTGGTTAATAGGAGGTGGGATTACGTATATGCTGCCAGAGCAACGCAAACAATCACTTACAGGATATTACAATGATAATGCAGGCGGCGATACTTTGTTCAACGGTGACTATTCACGCGCTGGCCGCATTGGTGCCTATCTGGAGTTTGGTCGTCATCATTTTTTGACCGAGAGCCGCTTTTTTCATCACTTCGATTATGGAATACATGGAAAATTGTTGAGAGGTAGAGAACATTTTGTGGGCACAGTCGCTGGCAATGCGGCGCCTGTTGAATCAAGGTCAACGTTTGGGGACTTGTTTGTTGGCGCCTTTGGCAACGTTAGCAACGTAATTACATTGGCTGATCGGCATTATCTCATGAATAGCATTGGTATCAACGCAGATTTTGCGGTGATTCGGCGGCATAATGAAGGCACGTATTACGGAGCATCCTATGCTTATCCAGGTTTTTTTACGGCTCAGCTGCACTATAAACTTTCTTATATCTGGCGTCCTGAGGCTGGTATTTATGTTATCCCGAGTATTGAAACTCCGTTGATCACAGGATTTCCTTGGGATGGTACTAAGGCCACGTTACCTTACATCACAGATCGGTCAAGACCGTTTCTCATTAGTTTGAGGATTCAATGGTTGAGCAAACATCCTGATCGCTCGTGTGAAGGGCAACCAGGTAAGGATGCTAATTTGGACAAGACAAAGCATGGGAAGAACGATCTATTCGGGCGCGATTCAAAATCCATGAAGAAGTCGAAAAAGAAGGCCAACAAACGCCAGGAACGATCGGAAAAGAAAGGATTGCGCAAAAAGAAAAAATCTGATAAGAAGGATTAATCCATTAAGGTTTTTCCTGACAAAGTTCAATCAGAACACCATTGGTAGATTTGGGATGCAGGAATGCGATGAGTTTATTATCAGCACCATCTTTTGGTGCGGTATGTATCATCTGAAATCCTAATGCCGTGAGCCGTTCAATTTCTGCGTGGATGTCAGTGACATCAAAAGCGATGTGATGTATGCCTTCTTTATTTTTTTCCAAGAATTTGGCAATGGCGCTTTCAGGTGATGTGGCTTGGAGCAACTCTATTTTGCTTTCTCCGATGTGAAAAAAGGAAGTCAAAACATGCTCGGAGGAAACTTCTTCTTGTTTGTAGGGAGCTACGCCAAGTAAATCGGTGAAGAGTTTATTGGACGCCTCTAAGTCTTTTACGGCGATTCCGAGGTGTTCGATTTTATTGAGCATATTGGAATTTTTAACGAATAAACAAAAAAAAACCTTGCCGAAGCAAGGTTTATATTTTTATGTCAGTCGGATTATTTTTTCTCGATGATTTGACCGCCTTTGTTGTCAAAGCTTACATAATATTTGCCTTTGAAGAACTTGGTGGTATCAACTTTTTGGCCTCTACCAGCTTTCACCAATGAGCCGTATTCACTGTAAATTTCGTAATCGGTTTCTGCACTGAATTCAAGCGAATTGGTTATAGTTGTCTTTGCAATCGTAACTTGAGGTGCGCTGTGTTCGATCTTAACTTCTTGTGAAGTACGCTGTCCTTTATGATCGATCTGATAAACACGGAATGTGTTTGTGCCTGAATGTAAACTCGCCTGATAAGTGTATTCGTTGAAATCTGATTTTCCACTTCCCATCGTTTCGCCAACTTTGATCCAGCGATTCCATTTGAATTGTTCAATGACATATGGAAGCGTTGAACTTTCGTTTTTCGTTGACCATTTCAATAAACCAGATCCACTCACCTGCATGTTAGTGACTTCAAAAGTACTGTTGGGGTAGATGACTTCCGGGTTGATAATTTTTACATCGCATTTTTCTTTGCAACGCAAAACTACCTCGACGGGATCGCCAAGTTTTAAGCCCCAGGCACCTAGGTCAATCGCAAAAGCAGATGAATTCACCTCGTCACTGGTGATTTGGTTATTGACCAAAACTTCGAAGATGCAATAACCTACACCACTGCTCGTGGTTGGGTTTTTTACATAGACATCTTTACCCTGATAGACACCGCTTATCACAACAACTTCAGCATACGCCAAGGAGGCCGTGAAAAGCATACAGAGCACGGAAAGTAACGTTTTCATTTTATTTGGGTTTAGTAAACGAACCAATGTTTGGTTTTCAGGTGTGAATATACAATAAATTATTAAACGGCCTGATGAACAGATGATACACTGTGTTTCATTTTAGTTACTGCCTCCTTCGTAAATTCTCCCTCATCGCAAGCTTTGAACACAAAATGTTTGTTGCCTACCTGACTCATGCCGCGCATGCTATAGTCATATTCCGTGCCATCTGGTAAAAATCGCTGAAAAACCATTGTGGATTTGTCTTCTTCAACAACTTTAAAACTGAATAATTGGTCTTCACCCAATTCGGTTTTGATGGCATCCAGGTTCTGTTGGCTTTCTGAAGCTACCAACCAAAAATCATTGCCAATTTTGATATGTAGTTCGCCTGTCGACGACATATGCTCGATTTGTGGAGCATGATTAATCATTAAATCTTTTGGCAGTGTTATGGCAAATTGATACACTCCTTCATTGATCACTACGAGTGAATCGTTAGGTGAAAGGGTAATCTCACTTTCAGTTGCTGGTGTGCCGGCCTCTGTTTGTGGGTTGTCGCATGAGTTGAGAATTGCAAGACTTGCTGTTACTAGGGCAATAGAGGTGATCTTTTTCATCGTTTTTTATTCAATGTTTTGACCTTTCTACGGCAATGATGTTGAAATGGTTACGTTGGCGTTATACTGGCGTGGCCTTGCCAGGTAAGAATACGAAATACACCGCCAACAGAATACATGCAAAGGCGGCCCAATGATTCCATTGCAGTTTTTCATTTTTGAAGGCAATCATCATAAATCCAACAAATACAAGCAACGTAATGCTCTCCTGCAAGACTTTAAGCTGTGGCAGGTTGAAAGGCCCTCCGTTCTCGGACGAGCCTATGCGATTTGCAGGTACCTGAAGACAATACTCGAAGAAAGCTAAACCCCAACTAATGAGTATTATGCTTACAAGTCCGAGGTTTTGACCCCATTGATAGGATTTGAACTTGAGATGCCCATACCATGCTAATGTCATAAAAACATTACTCAGAACGAGCAGGGCAATCGTCCAGAATGTCTTCATGATTTGAATTTGTCGCGTCTGAACCACCGTTTATACCAAGGGGCCGTTTTTCCCCAACTGTGTCGTTCCGCTTTTTTCTTATTCTTCTTCATTCGCTTGCGCGTTGCTTCATCCTGAATACTCTCGTGGTGTTTTTTGGAATTGCGGTACTCACCAAGCTTACGCTCATGATCGGCCTTTTCTTTGGCTTCAGCAGATTCCGGCGTTTGTGATGCTGCTTCTTGTTTTTTGTCACGCTTGCGTTGTGCGGATGACACTTGAGCTATGCCTAGACTGAATGCAACCAAAAGGAGTACGTGCAAGATTCTCATGACCATATTATTTATAGTATTCAAAACTGAACTTGGTAATTATTACTTCATCCGTGATCATATCATGATCCAGGAAGGCTTCCAAGAGGAGGTTGGATTTGTAAAGGATTTCAATTTCGCGCACCAATTCTTTGTCGTTGTAGTATTGGACTTTTTTTAGGTTGCCCAATTCATCATATGTATACTTTTCTGTTTTGGTTTTATTGTTTTGATTGTCGCTAATTGTGGTTTCAGAAACCCATCCTTTTTCGTTGTACGTGTAGGTCTTTGTTGTTGTGCGACCGCTCATGATCAACTCTTCGGTCTCTGATTGGATATAACCCAATTCATTTTTAACCATCGTCCAGTTGCTATAGTGCAGTCCGTAATTATTAAAATTTTTCTTTTTTAGAACGCCTTGCTCTGTCTCCTGCCATTCGTACGTTTCGTTATTGACCAAGATGGTCTGGCCAGGTTCTAGTTTTCCTTTTTCTTGACTAAGATTTTCCGTCTTATTGTAGTTCATGCGGTCAATGCGCCCTTGATTATCATAGTGGTATTGGGTTGTGAAATATCCCTTGTTGCCCGTTTCGGTTACAAACTCCAAGTCACCCAGGTTATTTCGCTTATACGTTATGCTTAAGCTATCCACGATGTGCAAGACAGATGAAATCTTATCCATTGATGTCAATTGACCTACTTCATTAAATCGAAATGCAATCAGATCAGGACGCGCTTCTATCGGCCGATTTGGGCGTTTGATGCTCTTAATGCCAGTAATAGATTTGATTTTGTTCTGCCAGACAAACTGTTGATTGAAATACATTTCTTCTTGAAAAACCTTGCCCAGACGATTGTCAATGATTTGGGCATGGCTAGACGTGATCAAGCCAGCGAAGAGAAGGAGAAGTGTGAATCGAATAATGTATTTCATGATCAAACAAATCGCGGTGTAAAGCCGATTTCACAAACATAAAGCGTGCCTCAATCTCAATATAGCCGTTGGCGACAATCCATTCACGTTGTTTTGTTCATGGCTGAATTAAATTTCGAACATTCGATAAACGATGGTGTGTTGTACATCTTCTGGTGTTCTATTTTTGCTTTTCAATAATTTTATTTTCCAATGCGCGACCAAATCATTTTTGACCTAATACAACGTGAAAACGAACGCCAATTACATGGTGTTGAGCTAATTGCATCAGAAAACTTTGTAAGTCAACAGGTCATGGACGCCATGGGGTCAGTGCTCACCAATAAGTATGCTGAAGGTTTGCCGGGTAAGCGATATTATGGCGGCTGTGAAGTCGTTGATCAGGTCGAACAACTCGCTATTGATCGTCTTTGTCAAATTTTTGGTGCGGAGTGGGCGAATGTTCAACCGCATAGTGGGGCAAATGCAAATAGCGCTGTTATGCTGGCTGTACTTCAGCCTGGTGATACTATAATGGGTTTGGATTTGGCACAAGGAGGCCATCTTACCCACGGATCGCCCGTCAATTATAGCGGCAAATTGTATCGTCCCGTCTTTTATGGGGTTGAGCGTGAAACAGGACGCATAGACATGGCTAAAGTCCGTGAAATTGCCGAACGTGAGAAACCAAAATTGCTCATTTGTGGAGCTTCTGCTTATAGCAGAGATTGGGATTATGCTGAATTTAGATC
>JBDKJN010000372.1:0-5295 GCA_039796595.1 Bacteroidota bacterium | reverse complement strand
ATCGTTTTTCTGAATATTGAAATTCTACTGTTATTCGTCGGTCCTTTGTGATCAAATGACGAGGCGTAAAGGTGATTTCGGCAGCATTATAATCGATGACATAGTCTTTGTCGGTTCCGCGCTGCAACAATTTGCCGTCGATGAAAACCTGCTCGGTGCCGCCTAAGACGATTATAAATTGTTCTCCATCGGCACCCGTCAGTCGATAGGGACCTTGATTGCCTTCAACACCTTGAATCACGTTGCGACCAAACCGACCTTTGGAAACAGAGGCAGATGCTTCCATAGTAACCTTAGTGCTGTCTGGTCGATTTTTGGTTTGATTGAAATACAATCCTTGGGTTCGTTTGTTGTATTGCAGATAGTATCCCATAGGTTTCGCAAGGACAAAATCACCAGCAATTAATCGGGTATTGGTGTCTGAAATTTGAATGAACACCTGATCGAAATCTTGCAATGTGCTGGTATTGCCATCGGGTTGAATCGGAATATTGTCGTCCGAGATCGAAGCCAATAACGAATAGCGCTCGGTTATTTTTCCGTTGAGCTGGAGGTTGAGAGCGCTATTAACGGATAAGTTTTGATTATTTCCAATGGTGATACCTCGTGATATTGAACCTGATTTGCGGATTCCATCGCCCTCAGAAATCAAGGAGCTACTTGGTCCACCTATCAAAAAGGGCTTATAGGGCGCTTCTTTTTTAGCCGCGATTAAAGTGATTGGTTTGTGTGCAAACGGTTGACTTAGATTGATTGGCATCGTTTTGTATTGCACCACGACGGTAGTTCCACGCATCACAGAATCTGTGATCAAGCGAGCAGAATGAGCCTCCAATCGCCAAAAACGCGTATGCACAAGGGTATCGGATTGCCAAACCAATACGCTGCCCGGAACTACGCTAATGGTATCGAGTTGTGTAGTGTCTTTGAGAAGTGTGATCGTTCGCTTTTGCTCATTGTGCACTTGACCCCATGCCGTATTGCTCCACATGCAAATGCAGAGCAGAGAAACCAAGATCAGGGCAATGTGGCAATTTCGTTTCAATAACACGTCGCAGCGTCAGTCAACAAAGGTAATAGCTTGTTCAACGCAAAAATTTTCCTTTGTTGTGCAGGGGTAGCCGTTGATCCCTTTTCACTGTGTAATGGGCCAATTTTACTTAGCTTCGCTTCATGGTTTTGAGACAGATTTGGGAGAGCATGCAATTTGCATGGGGTGCCTTGCGCAGTAATCGTTTGCGCACCGTGTTATCCTTGTCTGGAATTACCATTGGAATTTTTTCTATCATTTTCGTTTTGAGTGTTGTGGACAGCATGGAAAGCGACATGCGATCTAGCTTTGAAATGATTGGGAGCGATGTGATGTTCATTCAAAAATGGCCCATGGGCCCTGAGGATGGCGCTGAAGATTACGAATGGTGGAAATACATGCGTAGACGCTCGGCGACCATTAAGGATATGCAACGCCTGGAACCTCGATTGCCCGAGGCCTCTTCCGTGTCATTCAGCACCGGCGCTAGCAAGACCGCGGAGTATGGAAATAATTTTGTCGAGGATGTGCGTGTAAGTGCAGTCACCTTTCATTATCGTGACGCGGTTGCATTGAAGATTCAGAAAGGCCGATACTTCACCGAGCCAGAAGTAGATGGTGGTCGAAATGTGGTGGTGATTGGGGCTGAGCTGGCGGATGCCTTGTTTCAGTCCATTGATCCCTTGGAGAAGGAGATAACCATTGGGGGATTAAAAGTTCGAGTGATCGGTGTTTTTGAAAAGGAAGGCACCTCCTTGTTCGGTAGTGGGTTTGACAACGCCGCGATGATGCCTTATGCTTTCGGAGTGCGGCTAACCGGAACCGATGTCGAAGAAGCGTCTGTTGTAGTTAAGGCTAAACCGGGAATTTCCAATGCCGAGCTGAAGAATGCGGTGATTGCTGCTATGCGCGAAATTCGTGGTGTGCGACTCAAGGACAGCAATGACTTTTCGATTATTGAAGCAACGATGATCAACACCATCGTTGACAGTATAATCGGCGTGTTTAATGTGATAGGCTTGGTAATTGGGATATTCGCAATTTTGGTGGGTGCATTTAGTATTGCCAATATCATGTTTGTGAGTGTAAGTGAGCGCACCAACATTATTGGGATTCAAAAGGCCTTAGGCGCTAAGAATTATTTTATCCTCAATCAATTTTTATTCGAAAGTGTGGTGTTGTGTCTGGTTGGTGGACTCGCAGGCTTGGCTTTTGTGGCCGGTTTAGTGGCTTTGCTCAACAGTTTTGTTGACTTCAATTTTATTCTGCCCATCGAGCGTATTGTATTGGGCATTTCGATTTCGGTTTTTGTAGGGGTTGTTGCGGGTATTGTTCCAGCGCTCAAAGCCGCGCGCCTTAACCCCGTTGATGCTATTCGCTCGAAATAAGCAATCGTTGTATTTGCAATGCAATGAGTACGTGGTGTTTGATTCAATTGAAGTAAATTCGCGCCATGATTCAAAATTTGTCACCTGAGGAAATCGTTCGTAGAGAAGCATTGGAAAAATTGCGTTCCAAAGGCATAGAACCTTTTCCTGCAGCCGAATTCAAAGTGACCGCCACTTCGCAAGAATGCGTGGAAAACTATGAAGAAGGCCGCGAAGTAAGACTGGCTGGTCGTTTGATGAATATGCGCGATATGGGTAAAGCGTCTTTTGCGCATTTGCAAGATGCCGTTGGTCGCATACAGATTTATATCAATGTTGATTCTATCTGCCCTGGAGAGGACAAGTCATTTTATAAAGAAGTGGTGAAGCATCTTCTGCATTTCGGTGATTTCATCGGTGTAGAAGGGAAATTGTTCACCACCAAAATGGGCGAGATTTCCATACACGTGGCGCAGCTCACTGTCCTTGCAAAATCACTCAAGCCCCTTCCTGTTGTAAAAAAGGATGAAGCGGGAAATATTTACGATGCCTTTACAGATCCGGAATTGCGTTATCGAATGCGATATGTGGATTTGGTGGTGAATGATAAAGTAAAAGACACATTTGTAAAGCGCACGCGCATTATCAATGCAATGCGTGAGTTTTTTAATGAGCGCGGATATTTGGAGGTTGATACTCCTGTATTGCAAGCCATTCCTGGTGGTGCTTCTGCTCGACCATTTATTACGCATCACAATGCATTGGATGTGCCGATGTACCTCCGTATCGCCAATGAATTGTACTTGAAACGATTGATTGTTGGCGGTTTTGATGGTGTGTATGAATTCAGCCGCAACTTCCGCAATGAGGGAATGGATCGCACCCATAATCCGGAATTTACGGTGATGGAGATCTATGTCGCTTACAAGGATTACAACTGGATGATGGATTTTACAGAAGCCATGTTGCGTCATGTATGCGATAAGGCCCTCGGAACAAGTGTTGTGCAATTCGGTGAGAAAACCATTGATTTCGGAAAACCGTTTGCTCGCGTTTCGATGACAGAAGCGATTCAACGCTTCACTGGTTTTGATATTACCGGAAAAAGTGAAGAAGAACTTTTTGCCTTTGCACAAAGCATAGGTATTGAGGTCAATGCTACGATGGGTAAAGGAAAATTGATTGATGAGATTTTTGGCACAAAGTGCGAAGGACAATTTATTCAACCCACCTTTATCACGGACTACCCGGTTGAAATGTCTCCGCTATGCAAGCGTCATCGCGAGTTTCCGGATTTGACTGAGCGTTTTGAGTTGATGATCAATGGCAAAGAAGTGGCCAATGCATATAGTGAGTTGAACGACCCTATTGATCAACGCGCGCGTTTTGAGGAGCAATTGCGTCTGCAAGAACGTGGCGATGATGAAGCCATGTTCATCGATCAGGATTTCCTACGTGCGATGGAATACGGCATGCCACCTACATCGGGAATGGGTATTGGTGTTGATCGTTTGGTGATGTTTTTGACCAACAATGAGACCATACAGGAAGTGTTGTTCTTCCCTCAAATGCGACCCGAAAAGTTTGAAACCGGTCCGAATCCTAAGGAATTCGAAGCTTTGGGTATTCCTGTTGAATGGGTAGAGCACGTTATTAAAGCTGGTTTCGATTCAGTGGACAAACTCAAATCAGCGAAGCCCACGGCAGTCCACCAAACCTTAAATGGTTACCGCAAAAAGAATAAATTAGAGATCCCTGCTGTCCAACTCGAAGATGTAAACGACTGGGTGAAATAGGGATGGATTAAATGTCACACAAAGCTTGGTGCATAAATGCGCCGGAGGTGTCGTGGTTGGCATGAATTTTAGAAGACATTTGAACAAAGTTTAGATTATGAAAAAATGGGGATTATTGGCCGTAGTTGCCATCACAGTGGCTTTTCAGAGCTGCGTACCACATCGCAAATACACCGAGCTTGAGTCGCGCAAAGTGAGCGTGGAGCAAGAGAATACGGCGTTAAAAAAGAACAAGGAACAATTGGAGGCCCAGAATAAGGAGCTGAATACCACCTTGGATACCAAAAACAAAGAGTTGACCAAGTTGTTGGCGGACACCTTGGAAATGGGCCGTGACTATCGTCAATTACGCACCCAATACGATAAGGTGAACGAACTCAACGACATTCTTTCAAGAAAGAGTAGCGAATTGTTGAACCAGGCCTCTGGAGAAAACAAAAAGTTGCTGGACGAGTTGAACAAAACGCAGGAAGCGCTTCAGAAAAAAGAGGATGCTTTGAAGGCGTTGGAGAAAAATCTCAATGAAAAGCAAGCTGCTATTGATAAGTCTAACGCTGAGTTGGCCGAAAAACAAAAGCGTGTAGCAGACATGGAGAAACTGCTCGCCGATCAACAGGCCGCGAGTGAGGCATTAAAGAACAAAGTTCAACAAGCGTTACTTGGGTTTAAAGACAAGGGATTGACAGTAACTGAAAAGGACGGCAAGGTCTATGTGAGCATGGAGGCGAAATTATTGTTTGCTACTGGCAGCACAACAGTTGATCCAAATGGAAAGAACGCATTGATTGATTTGGCTAAAGCCATAGAGAATGAGGCGGACATGGAGATCATTGTTGAAGGTCACACCGACACCGATAAGATGAACGCCACAACATACCCGAAGGACAACTGGGATTTGAGTGTCTTGCGTGCAACTGAAGTTGTAAAAATCATTACAGCGAATAGCAATGTACAACCGGCCAAATTGAGTGCCGCAGGACGTAGTTCATACCATCCAGTTGACGCTACTGACAAGGCTAAAAACCGTCGTATTGAGATCATTCTTCAGCCCAAACTAGATGAGTTGTATCGTTTGATTGAAGGCGGTACGGGGAACTAAATA
>JBDKJN010000371.1:0-4059 GCA_039796595.1 Bacteroidota bacterium | reverse complement strand
CGTTTTTGGAACAGGATATTGAAGTGGATCTGGGAAGCGATCAAACATCGCTGCACAATCCTTGGGCTGGCGGATATTATCCGGTTGGCTACAGTTACGAAGAGAGCAATGATATGATGGCAGATCAGCCAGAAGTATTCCATGAGGCCGTGCAATCAAGTTTGCGTCGTCATGCAGAAGCGATCAATGCATTGTCAGCTAAAGGCATGTACTTTTTTGATTATGGCAATGCATTTTTACTTGAGGCCTCTCGTGCGGGTGCGAATGTCATCGCGGATGAAGAGTTGCAAAAAGGAATAAAGCCTCGTGAGTTTAAATATCCGAGTTATGTTCAAGACATATTGGGTCCGATGTGTTTTGATTATGGTTTTGGTCCGTTTAGATGGGTTTGTTGTAGTGGGCTTGCCGAGGACCTGGAAAAAACGGACCGCATTGCGCAACGTGTTCTGGAGGAGTTGATGCAGCGCAGTCCATCGGAGATAGCACAACAAATGGCTGACAATATTCAATGGATAAAAGAAGCCGGCACAAATCAATTAGTGGTTGGATCCCAGGCACGAATTCTTTATGCGGACGCTGAGGGTAGGATGTTGATTGCAAAAGCATTTAATGATGCCATTCGAAATGGTGAGGTCGGACCTGTTGTTCTGGGGCGTGATCATCATGACGTAAGTGGCACGGACTCCCCATATCGTGAGACGAGTAATATTTATGATGGCTCACGATTTACATCGGATATGGCCGTGCACAATTTCGTGGGTGATGCTTTTCGTGGAGCCACTTGGGTAAGCTTGCACAACGGCGGTGGCGTCGGCTGGGGCGAAGTAATCAATGGTGGTTTCGGAATGTTGCTGGATGGTTCTTCTGATGCTGAACGTAGACTGATGTCGATGTTACATTGGGACGTGAATAACGGTATAGCGCGACGTGCGTGGGCCCGAAACGACGAGGCTTTGTTTGCAATTCGAAGAGCTATGGACCAGAATCCATTGCTGAAAGTCACTTTGCCCAATATCGTGGACGACAGCTTACTGTCCTGAAAGAGCCAAGTACTGGTATTTGAAATGGCATCCCAGCGATGTGTGGCTGCACAATTGGGCTGCCACACATCGTGAAATATTGTCTTAAGGTTTGCCCGCTACAGCCGGCTTAATTACATTCACCCATTGCCCTACCTGACGGCTTTGTACGCTTTCATCATACATCGGAGAACACTTGAGTCCGGGCAGGTAGAAACGACCAGCGTAAGCCGCAGTCAGGCGTATTCTGAATATCTTAGTTTCATTGCGATATAAATCAAAGTAACTGAACACACGATCGTCTTTGATGTCCTGATAGTCTGGCATTGAAATGTTTTGAGGAAGAACGACACCGTCTAATCGCTGGTTGCCAATTTCCCAGCCACCGGCAAACACCTGTTCAAGTGCTATTCCACGCAAATCTCCTCGTTCACCAGAATTCCAGATTCTCACTTTAGCGTAAAACTCTGTTCCTTGTTCGAGTGCGTTTACGTTGAGTTTATTTCCTGACATATCCTCATATTCGATCTCAGTGTAGATGTTGGTGTGCTGCAATGTTTCGGACTGAAGATTTGGTTGGCCAGTGCTGACGACTCTAACATAGATGTCGGACTTCCCTTTATTTTGAATGCTTATTACTTTGCTCGCATCGCCGTCGATAGGAATTTCAACAATGGAAACCGTAGATGCGGTATTTATTTTTTTGGTGAAATTGGTTCCCCCTGTCAATTGGAAATTTAAGGCTTCAGGTTTTTGGAGTCCAACGAATTTGCCATAGGCAAGAAGCGTAAAAGCCGTTGTCTGCGTGCTATAAAATCTTTCACTGTTCAAACCTTTAGAAAGTTCAATTAGTAGTGGCAAAGCACGTGTTCTTTCGTTGAGTATCACCAGTGTTTCGATAACCATAGCAGCATCACGCCAATTGCTGCCATAGGTATATCCAAGCTCGCGGTATGAGCCAACTGTTGTTGGAGTGTTTGCTATTATTGCTTTGGCCTCATCAGGGCGTCCCGCTAGCGCATAAGCACCGGCCAAACGCCATTTCGCTGGACCTGAAAGATCGGGTAGAGCTTTAAGCCTGGACATTGCGCCCCACTCAGGTCGGCCTGCCAATGCTAACGTGTAAAGTCGATAGGCCTGTTGCAAATGATCAAGGTTTTGCCAAATGCTGGTTTGTGGTGTCCACGCTTGAGCGTTGCGTTCCTGGAAGTTCATCCAACCGTTGATGATGTCATCGGATACATGATAACCTTTTTTCTTGGCCTCTAAAAGGAAGTGACCGGCATATGTACTACCCCATTGTTCACTTTGACGATAACCGGGCCAATAACTCAATCCACCATCATAGACAACAAAGGAACTTAGCTTTTGAATGGCTGCGTTGATATTGTTGTTGGTGGCGTTTTTTTGATAGTCAGAAAGATCAATAAGATCGCTGAGATAGAGCTGAGGAAACGCAGAAGAAGTTGTTTGTTCGACGCATCCGTGAGGATATCGAATCAAATAGTGCATTTGATTTTCGACGTTCAATGCTGGAAGTGAACTCACCTCAATTTTGACGCTGTTGGTACCTGGAGTACCGTGCAAATTATATTGTCCATTCCATGAGCTATTGCCTGCAACAACGTTTTCGGTGGAACGCGTTTCATAAGGATTCGGATTGCGCACATCAATTTCAATGTCATGGTAGGCGGTATGTCCAGTTGGGCTTTCTGCCGTAACTCGGACTTTGCCAATACCCTGACGATCGGCAACGGTGAGCTGAAAATTGATTATTTTATCTCCCGGTTTGCTGAACGTGATGGTTTCTTGTTTTTCGCCATTGACAGACATGAACTCGTTGGTTTCCACTTTGACTTTGACACTACTGATGTTTTTGTCCATCGCAAAAACAGTAACCGGCAAGGCGATTTGTTCGGTGATACCCAGGGTACGTGGTAAGGTGGATAGCACCATCAATGGTTTTTTCACGGGCACTGTTTTTTCGGCATTGCCATAAGCAGGAGCGTTTTCGGCGACCACCATGACACGAACACTTCCCACATAGTTCGGCATGGTGAGTTTGTGATTCATGGTTTGACCTGGCTCAAGTTTGAAAGGTCCGAGAAACATCACTACAGGCTTAAATCGATTCGCCGTTTGTTTGTTTTTGTCAACAACAGCACCGTCTCCCCCAAGAGTAAGGAGTTTTTCAATTTTTTTGCCCATTGCGCCGATCACCTGATCGTACATGTCAAATGTGCGCACACCTAAGGCTTCACGTTGATAAAAGAATCCCCAGGGATCCGCTGTTTTGTGTCTGGTTAAGTCAAGCAGCCCTTCGTCAACTACGGCTAGTGTATACGACATTCCTCTTCCTGATTGTTCCTTGACTTGTATACCGAACGTTTGTTCGGGTGCAAGTTCGTCGGGCATTGTGATCACAGGAGTGATGCGTGATTCTGGGAATTCGACAAATACTGGAATTACTCCGTATAAGCGAATGGGCATATCGTTGACTGTTTGTCCGTGTGGTTGGATCAGACTAATGTGCACATACACATTCGGCGCCATTGACTTGTCCGTTACGAAAGTGTATTTGTTTTCGGCATTGCCGGCACTTATCCATTCTTTTCGGATGACACCATTGGCGCCTTCGATAGAAACCAGGGCGGTGGCGTTCTTTGCACCGGGAATCGTGAGCACGCAATTCTCACCAGCGTTATACTTTGGTTTGTCGCATGTAAAACTTAAATACGTAGCACCCTCATTGTTTTTACGATTGGCGCGACTTGACTCGTCGGGCCAATCAAAATACATCGATTTGCCTGTAGCATGTTTACCGTTTTCATCTTCCACACGCAGCAAATAACGCCCCCAAGCGGTTTTGTCTACACTCACTTGAAAGGATGCTTTGCCCTGTGCGTTGGTGCTTATGACGCCTTGTGAAACCGGAACAGCACTTTCTGATCCGATATAATTCGCCAGTGTATTTCCATTTTGTTCCCACCAATAGCGCCATTCTACTTTGAATAACTTCCATTTCAAATTGCTCGTTGCT
>JBDKJN010000370.1:0-5418 GCA_039796595.1 Bacteroidota bacterium | reverse complement strand
ACAGCTACCATTGGTCAATTTCGCCTCCAGCAATTCATCGCCATCAACGATTGTGATAGCGTTGATACCATTTGCACGTGGTCGGCTGTAGGCTTCCAAAGAGGTCTTTTTGATCAATCCTTTCTTGGTACACAAAATCAAGAAGTTGTCTTTTACACTTTCAGGATTCAAAAGATCTTTCGTAGGGATATATGCCATCACCTTATCGTCTGGTTCGATCTGAATCATATTCTGAATCGCTCTTCCCTTTGACGCTTTGGTTCCTTCCGGAATTTCGAATACACGCATCCAAAGACAGCGGCCTTTTTTGGTGAAAATCAACAACCAATCGTGGTTCGTCGCGGTGAAAATATGTTCCACGAAGTCTTCCTGACGAGCGACAGTGCCTTTGGCACCTACTCCTCCTCGACTTTGACTGCGGTATTCCACCACATTTGTACGTTTGATGTATCCGGCATGGGTAATTGTAATCACCACACTCTCATCCGGGATCATATCTTCAATACTGAAGTCCGAACTGCTCAATTCGATTTGTGAACGACGTTCGTCACCGAATTTCTCAATCATATCGCGCAACTCATCTTTAATGATGCCCATACGCAATTCCAAACTTCCCAAAATCTCCTTGTACTTAGCGATTTGCGCCATCAACTCATCGTATTCAGCCTTAATCTTATCGCGTTCCAATCCTGTCAAACGCTGCAGACGCATATCCAAAATCGCGCGAGCTTGAATTTCGCTAAGGTTGAATCGAGTGATTAAACCTTCACGTGCGATATCCGGTGTAGCCGATGCACGAATCAAGGCGATAACTTCATCCAAATGGTCTAAAGCGATCAACAAACCTTGAAGAATGTGCGCGCGCTCTTCAGCTTTGCGCAATTCAAATTGGGTTCTGCGCGTCACTACTTCATGGCGATGTGCCACGAAGTGAACGATCATATCCTTGAGGTTTAAGGTTTGAGGGCGACCGTTAACTAACGCAACGTTATTAATTGAAAATGAGGACTGCAGGGCGCTGTGCTTAAATAAATTATTTAACACCACATTCGTGATCGCATCCTTCTTTAACTCATAAACAACACGTACTCCAAGGCGCGAAGACTCATCGCGAATCTCATGAATGCCTTCCAATTTGCCTTCGCTGATCAAACCTTCTTGGGCTTGATGCATGGCAGCTTTGTTGACTTGATATGGAATTTCCGTAACGATAATCGCCTCGCGATTGTTGACCTCTTCAATGTGGGTTTTGGCACGCATAACAACACGGCCACGACCAGTTTCGTAAGCTGACTTGACGCCATCGATGCCATAAATCAGACCACCAGTTGGGAAATCAGGCGCCTTGATGTACCCCATCAACTCCTGAATTGAAATATCGTTATTTTCGATATAAGCAATAATACCGTTGCAAACCTCCGTCAAGTTGTGAGGCGGCATATTCGTTGCCATACCTACCGCAATACCACTCACCCCATTGAGCAACAAATTAGGGATTTTAGCAGGCATAACCTTTGGTTCTTCCAAAGAGTCATCGAAGTTGGCTTGGAAATCAACCGTTTCCTTATCCAAGTCCTCAAGAATAGCCTCGGCAATTCGGCGCAAACGAGCTTCAGTATAACGCATCGCAGCTGGCGGGTCACCATCCATACTACCGTAGTTACCCTGTCCATCTACCAAAGGATAACGCAATGACCAATCTTGAGCCATACGCACCATTGTGTCATAAACCGCAGTGTCACCATGTGGATGATACTTACCCAGTACCTCACCGACAATACGTGCTGATTTTTTATATGGGCGATTGCTCAATACACCTAGTTCCAACATACCGTACAACACACGGCGGTGTACTGGTTTCATACCATCACGAACATCTGGCAATGCGCGGCTCACAATTACAGACATCGAATAATCGATGTATGCTGATTTCATTTCCGCTTCAATGTCTATGGGAATAATCTTTTCTCCTTCGGCCATTTTTATAGAATTGTAGTATAACTAACGATTTTGAATAGGTATCTTTTGCTCGATTTATTCCCCTTTTTATGGGCTTCAACAAGTGCTAAAAACACTTGAAGAATGATCGATGCAAAAGGCTCGCGAATATACACTGAAAAGCATCATTTTGAGTGTTGAAAACACGCGATTTTATTCACAAAATCTCATTTTCAAAGGACCTGAATTTCAATCATCAGTTGGAGTTGAAAATCAAATGTTTCTCAGTTTGAAATAATCATTTTTTTTTTGTACATTGCTTGGCACAATTTCAGCTATCGATTTGTCCATGAAATGTCTGATTGCAACATCCGTATTCACACTTTCCAGCATCTTGAGCATAGGTCAAAATGATCACTACGTCATTCTTGACACCTTAACTACGCCTGAATATGTCGCCGTGTGGTACACCAAAAATGGTGAAACGGAAGTAACAGCTACCCATGCTCCAATTGTTGTGAAGGGCAATTTCAAGAACAAACGCCAACAATCAGCTTATACCAAGCTTCAAAAGAAACTTATCAAAGTTTACCCGTATGCGCGGGCTGCTGGTGATGTTATGCGTCAATATGAGGCGCTTTGTGTGGGCATCACAGATGAAAAACAAAAGAAAGCGCTACTCAACAAAGCAGAGGAGCGAATGAAGGCTCAATTCGAAAAGGATCTTCGCAGTCTTACAGTTTCGGAGGGTGTTATTTTGATCAAATTAATTGATCGCGAAACGGGTAAATCTAGTTTTTCGCTGGTATCTGAACTCAAAGGCAAGATGTCGGCGTACATGTGGCAAGGTTTGGCCCGTGTATTTGGCCACAATTTAAAAGACACTTATGAAGCAGAAGGCGAAGATGTTTGGATGGAAAACATCATTGCTTCTATTGAAGATGGTACGATTCCTGTGAAATGGCGCGAGGTGAAGCCTTTCTAAAAAGTCCCTCATTATCTTCATTCATTAAAGTCGTTAATTCCTCACTGCACAGTGATGTCCACAGTTACACCTCGCTCTGCTAAATAAGACTTCACCAAAGGCCAGCAATCTGGCTGTTGCCCCACTCGCTCTGGTGGCGAAATACCAATTTTTGAATATGTGCCATTGACCACAAGCTCAGCCACCGCATTGCAGGTATAACCCGTTGTGCGAGCCATGGATATTATTCCATTCTTGGTGTCAAATCGATCCAATAAGTATGCTGTAACGGTCTGTTTTTTTCCTTGATTTTGACCCTCCATCACTACTCGCATGATGGTATAATCTTCCTCACCGGGCTTAAGTTTCCATTGAGGAAACAATAGCTTAGCCGTTACATCCAATGGTCGTACAGGTGCTCCATTGATCATTATCTCTTCTTTTGAGAAAAACCCTGCAGCACGCAACACTTTTAAATATTCGACACATCCTGGATACCGCAATGTTTTCTCAATCATATCCGGCACATGTGCCATGGTCTTGATCAGGGACCGCAAACCATCGCTATTCCAACTTTCCAAGGTGCCTACGCCTGGAAATTCAATCAGTTCAGTATCACTCAAAGCTTCACGAACCACTTCTTTACTATTCTGGACATAACGCGCTGGTCGGGTATATTCTTCAATCACGTCGATAGGTGAAAAAACGGCTTTATACTCCCAAGGCCATTCACGAACAACAGGCAATCCACCTACCAAACATTCGTAACGCTCTATTTGCATTAACCCATCGTAATGTCCAAAAATGATATTGCCCATACCCGGTGCAACACCACAATCCATTACGGCCACTACCCCATTTTGTTGAGCCAAGGCGTCCAATTCGAAAGGGTCTTCAGGAAAAAAAGAAATATCGACCACATTCTTTTTTGCTTCAATAATGGTCTTAAGTGTCTCATAACCCATAAATCCCGGGACAGCACCAATAACCAGTTCAGCATCAGCTATCGCACGAAGTACAACGGCTTTATCGCTTAGGTCAGCTTGTTCGATATTAACCCCATGTGGAATCAGGGCCTGTAAGGCCTCAATTCTACGATCAACGGATGTCACCTGATGTTTACGTGCTAAATCTTTTGCAATTGCGCTACCCACCAAGCCCGCGCCTAAAACCACTATTTTGTGCTTCATCTGAAAATTCTTATTGTTTGATAAAAACCATCATATTCCAATTGTCCTTAGCATGTTGACTTTGCAAGTAAAGTCCGCAAGCATTTGCCGATTGCTCGATCTCGGGAGCATCCTGAACATAAAAGCCACTGAAAAGTATTACGGCATTTTTTTTCATGGACCTGCTATAAAAAGCCATATCGCGTGTCAAAATATTGCGATTAATATTCGCTAAAACGGCATCGTAAACATCCGCTTCAGTGAGAAGTTCAGCTCCACCCATCCACATGTTTAAGTGGGTGTGGTTGCGTTCATTGTTCTCCTGAATATTCTCATAAGCCCAAGAGTCAATATCAATGGCATCTACTCTTGAAGCGCCCATTTTCTCCGCCAAAATAGCCAACACGCCTGTTCCCGAGCCCATGTCCAATACGGTTTTATTGTTCCATGTCATATCTAACATAGCTTGAGCTACAAGAAAAGTAGTTGCATGATGCCCAGTTCCAAATGACATTTTGGGTTCGATGATGATATCGAATTCGATACCTTCAGGACACGAATGAAACGGTGCTCTAATGATCATACGTTCGCCAACTAAAATCGGGTCAAAACTACTCTCCCACTTGGCGTTCCAATTTTCATCCTGAATCAAAACAGTCGTATGCGTAATGGAAGTGCCTTCGATTTGAAAAGCCATTAGCCCATCCAGGAGGTCATCACGATAATCCGGCTCAGGAATATACGCCTTGACGCCGTCACTCGTCTCCACAAAGCTTTCAAAAGGTAAATCTGCCAATTCAGCTACCAGGACTTCTCGACCTGGTAAAAGTGGTCGAATCACAAAACTCACTTCGTAATAATTCATGATAGTATAAATTTGAAATCGCCCATTTTTAAGCGCATTCTTCGAGAACCTTATCCACAGATGGCCGCAAGTGTAGTCGTTAAAATGAATTATTGTGCTGAAGCTATGATGGCTGCAAAGTCTTTCGCCTTCAATGATGCTCCACCCACCAAACCACCATCAACATCCGGTTGCTCAAACAATTCCTTGCTGTTCAGAGCATTTACACTGCCGCCGTATAAAATGGAAATGGATTGGGCCACATCATCGCCAAAATGATTGCTTAAAGATTGACGTATAAAAGCATGCATTTCTTGAGCCTGAGCTGTAGTAGCGGTTACTCCTGTTCCTATGGCCCATACCGGTTCATAGGCAATAATTACTTTAGACATTTGGTCAGCAGTTAAATGCCAAAGTGCGCCTTCGATTTGATGAAGTACAGTGACGAAATGAGTGTTTCCTTCTCTTTCGGCCAACGATTCACCACAACAGAAAATAGGAAT
>JBDKJN010000369.1:0-6350 GCA_039796595.1 Bacteroidota bacterium | reverse complement strand
AATACCAAACGGATTTTATCCTGTTCCAATACGTATGAAACGCTGTCTTTGCTACCCGTCTCAAGTCCTTTGTAGGCCAACGGTTTGTAGCCCCAAGCTGACATGTAATAGTAAGCGGCTTGTTTAGCGTTGCCAACGTATAATTCAACGTGGTCGGTGCCGAGTAAGGGCAAAAAATCCTCGGCTTGTGGAACCACTTTTTCAAGATGCAAAGAGGTGCTATCGGTAATCATTTTTGTTGTGTTGTATTGGGAATTGAAGATGATCTATTTATCTAACCAGCTAGTGACGTAATCCGCCAACGAGAGGTCGAGTGCACTTTGTGTTACTTGCAAAGGACGGAAGGTGTCGACCATCACAGCAAGTTCACCGGTTTCTTTTTGTCCAATGCTGCGCTCATACGCTCCAGGATGTGGTCCGTGTGGAATACCTCCAGGATGCAACGAGATAAATCCTTTGTCCACATGATTGCGGCTCATAAAGTCACCATCCACATAGTACAATACTTCATCGCTGTCGATGTTGCTGTGATTGTATGGTGCTGGAATAGACTTGGGATGATAGTCATATAAACGCGGGCAGAACGAGCAGATCACAAAGTTGTGTGCTTCGAAGGTTTGATGCACCGGCGGTGGTTGATGCACGCGGCCAGTGATGGGTTCGAAGTCATGGATAGAGAATGCATATGGGAAGTTGTAACCATCCCAACCGATCACATCGAAGGGATGCGAAGCATATACCACTTCATGCAATACGTTTTGCTTGCGGATCTTAATGACGAATTCTCCTTTTTCGTCATGTGTTTCCAAGGTTTTTGGCAAACGGAAATCACGCTCACAAAATGGAGAATGCTCGAGCAACTGTCCAAAATTGTTACGGTAACGTCTGGGTGTTACGATTGGTGAAAACGATTCTACAATAAAGAGTCTGTTATCTGCGGTATCAAAATCGATTTGGTAAATCATCCCACGTGGGATCACCAAATAGTCGCCATAACTGAAAGGGATATTGCCCAAAAAAGTGCGCAAGGTTCCAGTTCCTTTATGAACGAAAAGGACTTCATCGGCGTCTGCGTTTTTATAAAAATACGAACGCAAACTTTGTGAAGGTGCGGCTAATGCGATGTTCAGATCACCATTAAATAACACTGTAGTCCTGGCCTCAAGAAAATCGGCGTTTGGAGCGACGTTCCATCCTTGTAGCATCAAGGGAGAAATGTTTTTGGACACTGCTGCAACCGGAGCAACGTCTTTACTTTCTCCGATCTGAGCGATCATAGTTGGCCGATGCACGTGATAGAGCAATGAGCTCATGCCATGAAACCCTTCGGTGCCGAACAATTGCTCATAATAGAGGCCGCCGTTTGGCTTTTCGAATACGGTGTGTCTTTTGTGCGGGATGTTTCCCAATTGATGATACAAAGGCATACTGCAAATGGAATGATTGCTCCAAAGGTAATTCACCTTGGGTTATGCTGTATCAATTGCCTCCCGATCAAAGGGTCTTTTATAAGCGGACAGAGACAAAAAGCGTTTGCAGGAAAGGCGTTGCGTGATTTTATGATCTTGATCACAACCTGCGGGTTACTTGCTTTTTTTGATTTCAATGACATCGTTCACAGCAAACGCTTTTGGATAATGTTGCTGTATAATTTGAAGATGTTTTTCCAATTCCATTCTGCTTTTGAAATCTCCGATGACGAGTGAGTATTCTGGCACTATTTGTTTCATATAAGCGGAGTAGGGTAAGCCTAAGCCAAGGTATTTGTTGCGTTCACTTTTCACCGCTTCGGCAGTACCGAGGAAAATTTGGACACGATAACCTTTGATGTCACGGAAACCGCGCAAGCTCTTTTCCAGCTTGGTAATTGAAGAGTCGACTACAATTTGTACATCTCCATTGGCTTGACCCGCTTGTGGGTTCAGTGTGTCTCCACATATATACGTGTTTTGCGCAGAAAGTAGGGCCACAGCTGGTTTGGTGGTTTGCAAAACTGTAGCTGAAGTCAAGGTGATCAGAAGGGCTGCGAAAAGCAATTTCATGGCGCAAAAGTAAGGTAAATTCGAAATGATCATGGGCGTTAACATGGCTTTTGCATGCCTAACGAAAAACAATGCCGAAAAATGGTGATTGACATTTTTTGAATGCTTTTTTGTTGTTTCGTGAAAGTGAAAAAAAAGGAGAGTCGAAAGGTTGGCTTCGAAATTTTTAGTCGCTTCGTTTTTGGTAGCGAAGAATGAGCAGTGAGATGTTGATTTCACTCGGTTTTTACACCTTTTATTGTGACTTTCAATTTGTTATGGAAAAGCCAAAAATTCAAAATTATTTAGAATGGTTATAAATTATGAATAATTGGTGACACAACACTTTGATAGGGAATCGCTGACTTAAATTTGCTCCGTTTTCAAACCTGCCAGATTAGCAAAAACTCAGTAAATATGCGGCTTTCAACCATTTTACACCATCGTTTTTTAGTCTCCATTTTCGCATGCTTATTCTTCGCGCAATACACTTTTGCAGGTGTATTCGATAGCGGCGATGCGACAAAAGGAGAAACGCTTTTCAAGCAAAACTGTGCGTCATGCCATAGCGTTGACGGTAGTTTGCTTGCGGCTCCAAGCCTTCAAGGAATTGACTCCCGTTGGTCCGGAAAGGATGCTTTGATCGTTAAGTGGATTCAAAATCCGAATGGCGCTCTTGCTTCTGGTGATCCATACGTTGTAGGCATGGTTGCCAAATGGAAAGGTCAATTCGGTATGATGGCTGCTCAAGCTGTATCTGAAGCTGATATCGCCGACATCGTTGCTTACGTTAAAACCGGAGGTGGTGGCGGTAAGAAAGTAGACGAAGGCCCAAAATGTTTGACGCTCGAAGAAATTGAAGCAGCAAAAGCGGAGTTGGAAGGTGACGATAATGCCTACATCTGGTTCATCATCATCGGTTTGATCCTCGCTATCATTGCTGTTTCTGCAGCCAATATCTCACGCAGCCTTCAAGTGGCAGTGAGTGAGCGCGACGGTTTGCCTTTGCCTGCTGATCGCTCGTATTTGCAAGTAGCAAAAGCTTGGATGTGGAACAACAAGAAATTTGTCTCTATCATAGGCTTTATCATTTTCTGCTATATCTCTGTAGTTGGATACAAGTCATTGATGGGCATCGGTATCTACGAAGGGTACACTCCTGATCAGCCGATTTGGTTCTCGCACGCAGTACATGCTTGTCAAAACGAAATCGATTGTCAATACTGCCACAGCAGTGCAGCCAAGTCAAAGCATGCTGGTATTCCTTCATTGAACGTTTGTATGAACTGTCACAAGGGTATTAAAAAGGGAGCAATTACCGGTACAGACGAAATCTCGAAAATATACCAGCATATCGGATGGAATCCGGATTCTGCAAAATACATCGGCGATCAAATGCCTTTGGCGTGGAACAAAGTACACAACTTGCCTGATCACGTTTACTTCAGTCACCAACAACACGTTACTGTTGGCCAAATCGACTGTAAGCAATGCCACGGTCCAGTTCAAATGTACACTGTTGGCCATGTTGCAACTCCTGAAGAGATCAACGCTCAAGAAGATGTTACTGGCTTGATCAAATTGGAAAAGGAGACTTTGACCATGGGATGGTGCTTGGAATGTCACAACAAATCAGGTATCGACCCAACCAAATCAGAGTACTACGAGGAAATGCATAAGCGCTACAAGTCGAATGAAGTGGGTAAGCGCACATTGGCTGATATCATGGAAGACGGTACAATGACCGTACGTGAAACAGGTGGTTGGGAATGCGGCAAGTGCCACTATTAATCCAATCCATTCAGAAATTAAGATTCTAACGACAAGAACGATATACCAACACATGGGCATCACAAAGAAATATTGGACAGGACTCGATGAGTTGCACGGAACACAGGCGTCACAAGATGCGCTTAGCAACGAGTTCAACAATAAACAATCGGTTGATCAATTTTTGGGTAATGACGATTTGTCAAAAACCAATACCGGACGCCGCGACTTCTTGAAATTCATGGGCTTCAGTGTGGCTGCTGCTACGCTTGCTGCTTGCGAAACTCCAGTTGTAAAATCCATTCCTTATGTTGTAAAGCCTGAGGAAATTACTCCTGGTGTTGCCAACTATTACGCATCAACGTATTATGATGGTAATGACTACGGTAACATTCTTGTAAAAACGCGCGAAGGTCGTCCGATCCACATCAAAGGCAACAAATACACAGGCCTTGCAAAGGGTGCGGTTACGTCGCGTATCAACTCTAGTGTATTAGGTCTTTACGATAGCTCTCGTTTGCGCAATGCTAAGAAAAAAGGCGCTGACATCAACTGGAGTGATCTTGATAATGAAATGAAAGCTGCTTTGGCGGCTGCAAATAGTGTTCGCATTGTTAGTTCTACAGTAATTAGTCCTTCTACTCAGAAAGCTATCGCTGCTTTCTCTGCTAAGTATGCAGGTAAAGTGAAGCACGTGCAATACGATGCGGTTTCTTACAACGGTTTGACCAAGGCTACAGAAGCTGCTTTTGGTAAAGCTGTTGTTCCACAATACGATTTTAGCAAAGCCAAAACTATCGTTAGCGTTGGTGCTGACTTCCTAGGTACATGGTTGACTTCGAATTTGTACAGCGTACAATACAGCGAAGGCCGCCGTCCTGAAAATGGCTGGATGAGCCAACATTTCCAATTCGAAAGCCGCATGTCTTTGACTGGCTCGAATGCGGATGTTCGCACATTGGTTAAGCCATCTGAAGAAGGAAAAGTAATGGCTGCTCTTTACAATGCAGTTACTGGTGGTGCGCTTATCAGCGTTGGTGAAGCGGACAAAGCCATTGCATATGCTGCAGAGGAGCTAAAGAAAAATAAAGGTGAATCTTTGGTGGTTTGCGGAAGCAACGATACCAATGCACAGTTGATCTGTCATGCCATCAATAAGGCGCTCGGAAATGTTGGAAAAGCAATGGATGTACAAAATCCTATTTCTCTTTTCCGCGGTAACGATGCTGACATGAAGCAATTGGTTGCTGACATGAATGCTGGTAGCGTAGATGTATTGATCGTTTATGGCACAAACCCAGCCTATTCATATGCGCAAGCCGACAGCTTCAAACAAGGTTTGGCGAAGGTGAAAGCGAGTGTTTGTTTCAATCTTTTTGCTGATGAAACGGCTAGTCTTTGTACATACATGGCGCCTGATCACCACTACTTAGAAGGTTGGAATGATTATGCATTGATGGATGGACGTGTGGATATCGCACAGCCTACTATCAGCCCATTGTACAGCACGCGTTATGCGCAGGAAAGTTTCTTGTGCTGGGCCGATAACACTACAGACTACTATACATATGTGCGTCAATCGCACAATGCAGCTTATACTCCTGCTGGAATGAATACCGACAACAGCTGGCATATGGCAGTGCACAACGGTACTTTCGCTGGAAGCGCTCCAACTCCTGTGGCGGTAATGGCTGAAGAAGGTGGTGAGAAAAAAATAGTTTTCGCTGAGGTTGTAGCTGCTGCGCCATTGGCTGCTGCGGTTGATGCTCCAGCAGAAGCGGTTGCTGCTCCATCGATGAATGTAAGTGATGCAATTGCAAAGGTTACTTCTACAAAAGGTGGTCAATACGAATTGAGCCTGTATGAAAAGGTCACCATCGGTAACGGTAGTCAAGCCAACAACCCATTGTTGCAGGAGACTCCAGACCCGATCACCAAAATTACTTGGGACAACTACGTGACCATGTCGCACACAGATTGTGATGCGTTGGGAATAGAGAAATATATTGGCCAGTGTGACTGTGCTAATGTGGTGAAAGTGTCTATTAACGGGAAAGCTCCAATCGAGCTACCAGTTTATCCTGCTGCCGGCCAAATGCCTGGTACCATCGGTATTGCCTTGGGTTACGGTCGCGGTGGAAACAATGAAGAGATCGGTAAATCAGCATACCAAACAGGTCAAGACGGCGAACATCTCATGGATGGTGAGAAGCGCATGCCTATTGGTAAGAATGCATTTGGTTTGACCGATGTTTCAGGAGACACGATTCAATACGCAAGTTTTGATGTGACTATTGAGAAGGTGAATACAGAGTACAAACTCGCATCTACTCAAATGCACAGCACTGTTATGGGCCGTGAGTCAGTAGTGAAGGAAACTACTTGGAGCACATTCCAAAAAGAAAAAGACAAAAAGAAAGGTGAAGCTGTATACAACGTGATGCCTGGACTTGTGGTGCACAAGGACATGAACAACGACGGCGAAATCAACGCTCAGGATAAAGAACACGTTCGTGAAAGCGACTTGTGGCGCGATCACCCAGTTGAAGGCGTTGGCCA
>JBDKJN010000368.1:0-3783 GCA_039796595.1 Bacteroidota bacterium | reverse complement strand
GTCGTTGGTAGAATAACCCTCTGGCAATGAACAAGCCTCAATTGAGATCTGTGTCCATCCGAAGCCATCGCCATCTTCATCGCGGTAGTAGGTGTTTAATAAACCTTCATCCGTAGAACCGTCACAATCATCATCGATGTTGTTGCACACTTCTGTTGCACCAGGATGAACATTGCTATTAGCATCATTGCAATCGCCTTGACAAATGGTATAACCATCATTGTCCATGTCAAATCCTTCGTCAATTGTACCGTTGCAATTGTCATCTATACCGTTGCAAACTTCTTGTTGGTTTGGATTCACGTTTGGATTATTATCATCGCAATCGCCGGCACAAACAGTTACACCATCACCATCTTGATCAAAACCTTCGTCAATGATGTTGTCGCAATCTTCGTCACTACCATTACACAATTCAAGTGCACCTGGATAAACCAAAGCGTTGTTGTCATTGCAGTCGCCTGCGCATGAGGTGAATCCATCGTTGTCCTGGTCAAAACCTTCGTCGATTTGACCGTTGCAATTGTCGTCAATACCATTGCATGACTCTGCCATACCCGGATTGATTGCTGCGTTATTGTCACTGCAATCACCACCAACACTAACAAAATTGTTTGGAGCAACGCATGTATATAGTGTAGTTGATCCACCAAATCCATCGCCATCCTGGTCGTAATACCACATCACGCTGTTACCCACTGTGATGTAACCATTGCGCACTTCAGTATCATTTCCAACTGCATTGGTCACAGTCAATGAAACGGCATAAGTACCACCATTAGCATAAGATACAGTAGGATTTGCAGATGAAGAAGTAGTCGGAGTACCGCCTGGGAATGTCCAACTCCATGATGTTGGGTTACCTGTTGAAGCATCTGTAAAGTTGATTGATTGGCCGTTGCAAATTGATGTTTGTGATGCTGAGAAATCAGCCACCGGAGCAGCAACAGCATTTGCACAATCACCAATTGCAGTAAGTGTGTTGTGCAACAAGTCGTTGAGAATATCAATGATATTGCTCACACAAACTGTATTGCCAGTCAAAGAAGAATACTGCACACGAATAAAAGGTGTTGGTGCAATATTGATTGGAATTTCTGTATTCGCATCACTCACGATAACGATGGTATTGCCGCCAACTTCTTGATGTAAGTGAGGATTCCATGTGCCCACAGGCAACAAATTCGTTACACTTTGAATGAGAGCACCAGAAATATCGAATTGCAAGGCTGACACTTCATTCACTGGATTCACGATGTATACATCAAACGTTTGATTGGTTGTATTGAGGTTTGTGATACCCAATGTTACCGTTTCGCTGTTATCAAAGAACTCATCGTCCCAAGGGCATGACTCATACATCAATGGCGGAACACCTAAGTCTTCTTGCTGATGGATGCAAGCACCCAAGTATGCAGCTTCTACAACTGTGATTTCATCGTCGTTGTTGAGGTCCGTACAGTCACTTGAAGCGATGCTACCTGAGATTGCAGCTTCAGCATACACGTGCTCGTCGATCAAAGTCAAATAACCATCGTTATCCGCATCACCACGTTTTACAACGCCCGGACAGTTGCCTGCACAGTCTTGATATACTGAACCGAAGGGCGTTCCCAAACAGTCTTCGATAATTGGACAAGCAGTGTTGTCTTTTGTAAAGTTGATGATCGCACCATTGGCATCACGGCCAAAAGAGATACATACCTGCGCCCAGTTGTTGTCGTAACGCAATTCGTAACGACCAAGAGCATCAGGAGCGTGACCCCAGTTGGTACGTACTACCAAGTAGTAACTACCAGCAGGAACATCAGTAATATCGATCCATTGGCAAGCTAAACCCGAAGAATAGATGTCCGCACAACCTGCGGTGATACCCATGTTACCACAAGAATACTGCGCAGTGATTCCCGTAGGACAAGACAGATCCAATACGCAGAAACCGTTTTTAAATCCGATCTGTGGCATTGGATTCCCGTTTTGATCATAGAGTAAATACTCTGCATAACCTTCGTAGTGATAGTGATTGTGGCAAGCGTCGTATTCGAATTGTGGATTATTGGCATTAGGCACACCTATGAAATAATCTTGATTCCCTATGTTAGCAATACGTGTAGTGAAGCGCAAAATTTGACGCGTGCCCGTTCCTTGCAAACAACCTTCGTTTACCAAACAAGCATCCGAGCTTGTTATCGTTGTATTATACAACGATGAGTACACCTGAGCTGCGTCGATCAACAAGTCAGGTCCGAGGTTGGAACAGTTCGGATCGCCATTGTAATAACATGGTCCAGCGATGCCCGCCAAAGGACTATAGTTACATGCCAATACATCCATACAACCTGTGATAGCACCCGTGTATTCGAACAACACGTCATACGATGAGCCAGTGCAACTGCCGGTGCTACCCACACGCACATAGTACGTATCGCCACCAGACAAAAACATATTAGCTTCAGCTTGTACGCCACAAAAATCATCATTGTATGTATAGCTTGCCGCAACAGTTTCATCAAAATTGGCCATCATACAATAATCATAGACCCAAACTCGCGTATCACAAGTGGCTAAGTTGCATGTTGAAATTTTATATTGACCATTTACTGCAGGTGTAAATACAAACCACTCATCACCATCCGCAACAGGATTTAATCCCAATTGAGCGGTAATAGGATTGTCGCAGCTCACACCAGGAGCGCAATTGATAAAACGAATATCCTGATCTTGGAAAGCCTGGCCATTGGCCACTTGAATACCGTTGAGGAAAACCTTATAGTTACCGGTACCATTCAAACCATTGTTCCCAGTATCATAAATTTCAAAACGGTGACATGTATTCGAAATACAGAAAGACGCGTCGTTGCTCAAACCTTGAGCTACAACCACATTGTCCTGATTGAACATCTTCCAACTCGTCTGTGTCGGGTTGGCATCAGGCGTGATGTCTACCGTAACAAAATTTCCCGCAAGCACTTGAACATTTGAATTCGTTGTGGAATTTGTTGCATTATTAACGTCAGTAACAGTCAAAGATGCAGAATAAGTCCCAGCAGATGGATAGGTCACAACAGGATTTTGTGCAGTTGAAGTTGATGGTGTACCACCGGGGAAACTCCAACTGTATCCTGTAATGTTACCGGATGATGTACTTGTGTACTGGATGTTCTGGCAATTGTTGGCTACAGGAGCATAGCTAAATTGCGCAGTCAACACAGGGAATACACAACTTCCATCGTCTACTGTTGCACAAGCCGAGTAGTTGGTTGCCAAAGGATTGGTGCAACCATTGACGCCAGTTGCAGAAACACTTAATGTGAATGCACCAGTAACGGCATTGTAACCACCCGCTTGAATATAATAGGTATTCCCTATGACCAATTGCGTACATGACAACGCGATGTAAGAACGATATGTTCCACCGTAGTCGTCATTACAAGCCAATTGAGTTCCACCACAAGCCGTATAAATGGCAAGGCGAGTATCTGTATTGGTGCCCAATTGCGTTTGGACTACCACATTACCACCGATGTGTACGAATTTGTACCACACATCACGAATCAAGGTACCACCTCCACAGGAAGGATTAGGTCCGTTGGTCACGGTGTTGGCGTTGCTAACGTTGATGTAACCACCATTCACCTCAATAGTTATGGCGTTAGCGCACACGTCGTTGGTAGGAGCTTGAGCGGCTGCATTGAATGCCGTAAATAAAATTAGGCAAAGCACACTCCACAGAGCAGACTTCATGTTTTAGAAATTTTGGTTAAGTTGAATAAATAAAAAAGC
>JBDKJN010000367.1:0-5253 GCA_039796595.1 Bacteroidota bacterium | reverse complement strand
CAGAGGGTGCATTGGGGATATATCGTTTGTATATCAATGATCGTATCCGGCGCACTGGGCAACATCTTGGATAGTGCTTTTTATGGGGTATTGTTTGATCGCGGTAGCACCTATGACGAGGGTATGGGTGATTATATGATGTACAATGGCAAGGCACAATTTGGTGGAGAGGGATATGCTCAACCCTTAATGGGAAATGTGGTGGACATGATCCACTTTAAAAAGACGATCACTTGGGGAGATCGTGTCTATGAAATTTTCCCGCCGATATTTAATGTGGCAGACTCAGCCATCACCTTAGGTATTATCTTTATTTTGCTCTTTCAAAAAAGGTTTTTTGCCTCTACTCAGCCTAAAGAGGAGGAACAAGCTGAAAGTAACCAGGCACCTCAGGAAATGGATTCGTCCGCGTTGGAGCAGGCAAATGCCGAAGGTTAGACTAGCGGCCCGAACAATTCCCATATCGGGTAACTGAATCATTTATTAAACATTTCATTGCAGGCACATATCCCTTTTTCTGTTGATTAGGGGTTGATAGAATGTTAGAAAGTCAATCTTGGGTGCTACATGTTCAGAGCCAATTTTGCGCCCAATAGAGAAGACCTTTCTTTACGATGATTTTGCTCTAAATTAACCTAGGGTTCATCGTGAATTTGGTCCTTTGTGGCGTTCTAAATCCTCAAAAATCATTTCAATGAAACACATGTTACATGGCTTGCTCGCAGTTGTATTGGTACTGACGAGTATGTTGTCTTTTGCTCAAACCAATCCCGCCGCTCAGGCTCTGCCTTATACGCAGAATTTTAGCGCTTATACTGGGTCAACCACAACTTATTTGGCGGGTTGGCAAGGTTGGGATGTTTCTGGTACCATTGTTACCGGTGCTGCATTTCTTAATACTGCCCCGAGTGCGAACCGTAATTTGGCTGCAGGTACCAATGCGACAACAACACGTGGTGTTTATGATATGAACGGCAAAAATGGAATTCATACGACGGGTAGTGCAATTAGTACAATCTGTTTGGCTATCAATACAACATCGCTTAATACGATTCAAGTTTCTTATGTAGCTGCTACCCAGCGCACAGAGAATACCCGTTTAAACGAATTGGGTCTTCAATATAGAATTGGAACCTCTGGTACTTTCACAAATGTAACGGGTGCAACTTATCAAAATGCATTGACTCCAACGAGCACTACTGGTACTGCGTCTACGAGTCCTTCCACTATAAATGTAACCTTACCTGTAGCTTGTGAAAATCAAGCAGAAGTGCAACTTCGTTGGATTATTCGCAATGTTTCAGGATCGGGTAATCATCCTTCCTTCTCAATCGATGATATTAATATCTCAGGTACACCCGCAGCTACTCCGAACTTATCGGTATCTACATTAACTGCTTTCGGTGGAGTCTGCACTGGCACAGACGCGACCAACTCTTTTACAATTTCTGGTACGAACCTAACTACGGCCAATGTTGATGTTGCTGCGCTTTCTGGTTACACCTATTCAACCGACAACACCACTTTCAGTAATTCCTTGAGCTTAACTCAATCAGGTGGTACATTCTCTCAATTGGTTTACGTGAAATTCAGCCCAACATTGGTGCAATCGTACAATGGCGATATCGCTGTGAGCGGGGGTGGAGCTTCTTCAATGAATGTGGCTGCTAGTGGCTCTGGAATAAGCAGCGGTGCACCAACATTGAGCACAAATACAACGACCGCTATTACATCGAACTCTGCTACCTTGGGCAATAATATCACTGCTATCAACTGTTCAAACGTGACTGTGCGTGGTATCGAATGGAGTACGACTCAAGGCTTTGCCAATGGCTCAGGAACTGCTGTTAACCAAAGTGGTTCGTTTGGTACGGGTGCATATACTGTAAACGTAACAGGACTTCCATCATCCACAATTATTTATTACCACTCGTATGCTACAAACGCGAATGGTACGACATACAGCGCTGAATCGAGTTTCATTACGTACATCAATATTACGGATCTGACTATCATTGGGATGAATACGACTTCTCCGGATAACTTTGCTTTTGTGGCTTGGGTGGATATGCCAGTAGGCACAAAGATTAAATTTACTGATAATGCCTTTAATGCGGCGTCTGCCTCGACTTCAGCAAATAATGCACGTGGTGCTGAGAACTTTGTAATATGGAATAATACCACTGCCTCGGCAATAGCGGCTGGGACAGTGATAACAATAACGGATGGTGTAGGTGCTAGCCAGGGCAGTGTGGTGTTGGCCTTAAATGGATTGTCTGGTAGTGGCGAGCAAATTTTTGCTTACCAAGGTCCTGGCGCAGGCACCAATGCTGCTACTTCCGACTGGGGAACTGGTGCTGCAGGTAATCATACGTTCACTGGTGCTATTCTCTATGGTCTCAATTTGCAAGGAACAGGAACCAACGGAAGCGCAACATGGTTAACGACAGGTAGTGCTGATGCGAACAAATCGTATTTGCCTTCGGAATTGAATATTACCAATGCCAACAGAACTCTCGGAGGAAACGCTGTAGGTGCGCAGTATGTGGGACCGCGCACGGGTCAATCGACATACGCTGGATACAAAACGTTGTTGCACAATCCAGCATATTGGACCTCTGTTACTACGGGAACTGTCAGTTTGAACACCGCCAACTTCGTGCTTAGCGCTGGAGGCGCAACTCAAATTGCCGTTACGGCAGTTAACGGTGGCGGAGATCCAACATCCAATTCGCCTTTTGCCATCTCAATCGAAACACGCGATGCGGGAAATGTCGGTGCTTTTGTTTCACAGAATACGGATGTTTTGGTTTCTATTTTCTCAGGCACCGGAACATTGTTGGGAACAACAACAGGAACCATACTATCCGGGCAGAGTATTCTGACCATTTCTGGTTTGATGTATAATCAAGCCGAAACGGGTGTGGTATTGCAAGTTTCAACCACCAGTGGAGACATCTTGCTCGCAGGAAATAGCGCAGCATTTAACGTGTTGCAAGGAGCTACACAGGTTGCATTTGCAAACGTTTCCAATTGGTCGTTCACCAATGTGGTGGTGCCTTTCTTCAACGTTGAAGCGCGTCGCCCAGATAATACAGTTGACAATACGTATGCAGGTAGCGTGACCATCAATATGATTAGCGGTACAGGGGCCATCATTGGTACGTTGACCAAATCATTTGTTGCAGGTATCGCCACATTCAACGATATCTCATTTGATACACCCGGTGTTAAACAGTTGGAGGCGAATGGCGGTGTTTTGAACATGGCTACCTCAGCTACATTCACTATTTCAACGGTGACTTTGACTGAGAATATTTTACCTCAGTACATGGAAGGCAACCAGCCAAGCAATTCAAACCGTATTCCGTATGCATGTTTCTTGACAATTAACGGTTTGCAGCCAAACGCGACCTATTTGTACAGCAATCAAGTAGTGATTGCGAGCGATGCCGCTACCAATGCTGGTGCTGGAAATCCAATCTTCGTTTCAGGTGGTGGTTTTACGCGTACGACATCTCCTAGCTTCTCAACGCCTGGTGCGTATGGTTCGTTTACGACCAATGCCCTAGGTACTTACGCAGGCTGGTATGTTTTGGAACCAACAGCGAATGCAACACGTTTTGCTTCCGGTACTGACGTATTTATGCGCTTAGCGCTCAACAATGGTGCTGGTGGAACATTTACCGCTTTGCGTTTGACCACTACTTCAAGCATTCGTGTAATGAGTGTGGGTACTGGTGCAACCAATGGAACAGCTTTGCGCGGAAACTCGTCTGCAACAGCTATGAACTTCGTCGTAGCATACGACAATGTCAATGGAACCGGTCGTCCGATTTCAGGTACTTTCGTAGAATCCGATGGTGTTGCGAATACAACAGCAAATGACTATGCAGCGTTCTACAATACGTCTGTAAATGGTGTAGCGGGTGCGTATGGTATGATTATCCCAAACACATTGCCGAACGGTATTCGTCGTCTCGAACAACGCTTCCGCACTTCAGGCGCTATTACTTCTTGTGTGGCTACTGATGCCGACGGTGTTTGGCCTGGAGGTGCGAACACAGTGAATCCGAACACAGGAACAACTGCTAAAGTGATTACCTCGACAGACGCTCCATTTGATCCACTTTGTGTACCTGTAATTCCTGGTAATAATGACAATTTTATCAATGCGTCATTCAGTAACTCGAACGGTTCAATCTATCCTAGTAGCCGATGCTTTAATGGTGATCTAACAGGCGCATCAATTTCTCCAGAAGGAAATGCGGCGAATGTTTTGCCTGGTGGTGGACAAGATCGCTGGTATATGGCTGTTGCTCCTTCATCGGCATTCCGCATTACTGCAAACTCTGCCACAGTGGATCTTGTAATCGAGATGCGCATGTATGATGGTACTGAGGTGAATGTTGAAAATGCTGTGGTAGGCCCTGGTCAGGAAATTATGTTCGTGACAGGTCTAGTACCCGGAACAACATACTTCTTCGGAGCACGTTCGTATGATGGTACAAGCGGAGCATATAGCCTGTGTATTTCTTCCATCATGGACGGTAACTGTGGAACAAACACCGCGTTACCTCTGGACATGTGTGCGACATTTAAAACAGCTTACACAGGTGCAACGAATTACACGGTAACATTTGCTCCAGTTAATCCATCTACAGGTGGAGGTACGATCACAACTGTAGGTCCATTCTCATTGGGTACGCCTGCACTCAATTTGTACCCTGGCAATACCTATACCGTTACTGTGACAAGCAATTATGTCGGTTTTGTGAATGGTGCAAATGCTCCAGAAGGCACAATTTCTTTGACTGATCTTACTCCATGTAATTTGGTGATAGCTAATCATAGCGATATTCAAGTTCGTTCAAGCCAGCGATGCTCAGCACCAGCGACTTTGGTACCTGCAACGATCCTGCGTACAGATCCTTTTGTTTGTGGGGTATCGAACTACACCTTCCGATTCACACCAGCTTCGGATTGCGCCGGCACACCAAATGGATTGGCATTTGAATACACCAATGTGAGTCGAAATATTGCCTTGAATTTCCCGGGTACGGCAACTGTTCCTGCAAACAATACGATTCAGAATCAAACGTATTATATCGTTGAGGTAAGACCGAACTATGGCCCTGGTGGTGTTGTTCCTGGAACATACGGTACACCTCAAGTGATATTTATCGGAGGCTCTTTATCTGCTCAACAAGATACGACAGCACCAAATTTTGAGGCCACTTTGGAAGAGGTGTC
>JBDKJN010000366.1:0-4110 GCA_039796595.1 Bacteroidota bacterium | reverse complement strand
GGGACTGCCAATGCAAATGTCAAATGGGGTGGCGTGCTGACCCGATCGATATACCACTTGTTGAGCGCGAGGGTGCTTTGGAAAATGCACCACATGAGCAACAATAGACTAAATACATTGGCTGCTTTGGCAGTTTGAGCAGATTTACTTTGAACCATGCCCATTATCACCCAAATGAAAGTGGCGAGTGTGATGAGAATGAATAGGGTATGCAGGCTGCCAGAGACGGGTAACATCATTTTTTTTGAGCAAATGTAAGTGTCAACAATGAAACAGCCTTTCTCCAGTTGAATGTTCTTCTGTATTTAGAATAATTTGGCATTGAGGCATATCAATGATTTTGGGATAATGGGTAGTGGATAAAGCGCTTGCCCTAAATTTGTCGGCATATGGTGTCACGCAACGCAGTCACGACTCGGGTCAAATCCAACAAAACATGCCGTTATGGTCGTGTCAAGGGATTAGGTGATACTCAGGTAACTCTCTACAATAACGTGAAGGACATTCCCACCCGAGAATGGAATTCCATTATTGGAAAACACCATGGATTTATTCATCCAACGTATTTGGATGCTATTCAAAAAGCACATTCGGAATCGTTAGAAGCGCGATATGCCATGTTTCATTGTGGAGAACAATTGATAGGAGTGGCGGCTTTTCAGATCACCCACTTCAAGACCAACAACGATTCGTACAGCAATGGACTCATGCGTTTTATTGCGAAGGCAGGCGAGTTTTTGCGTGCGGGCCATGTTCACAATATACTCATTGCGGGCAATGCTTTTGCCACAGGCGAGCACGGGTTTTACTTTGTTGATGGAATAAAAGCTCAACAACAGGCAGCGGCCATTGTCACTGCTATGGATATGATTTCGGCGGAGGAAAGACGGAGGGGCAAACGCATCTGTGCAATGGTTGTAAAGGATTTTTATGCCATGTCGAAAGAGTTAACTCAGGCATTTGGGAAATACTCCTTCAGTGATTTTCGCATTGACCACAACATGGTTATGCCTATTGATCAGGGATGGCTGACCATTGAGGATTATCTCAAAGTGTTGAATACGAAGTTTCGTACTAAGGCGAAATCAGCTTATAAACGTAGTGCCCATTTGGAGGTGCGGAAACCCAGCGCTGAGTGGATCTTTGAAAACCGCGAGCGAATGCATGAATTGTACGAGGCTGTTCACGAGAAGGCCGATTTTCGTTTGGGAAAATTGGATTTGGATGTGCTCAATGAGTTATTGCGTGTGAACTGGGATGACTTTGAAATACGCACCTACCATTTGAACAACGTTTGTGTAGGATTTATGACGGCCGTGATCTGCGGCGATCGTTGCGAAGCACATATCGTTGGGTTGGATTATGAGCACAATCGCGAGCATGGAATTTATCAGCGGATGTTGTACGATTATGTTGAGGTTGCCATTGCCCGTCATTGCACGCATTTGGTATTTGGTCGAACCGCTGCGGAAATCAAATCGACCATAGGTGCTTTTGCTGTGGACTTAACAGTTATGATTCGTCATGCACGGAAAATATCGAATACATTATTGTCGTTGATTTTGAATTATGTGAAACCGTCTGCGTTTCCACAACGACAACCCTATCAAGTGGAATATTTGAAATCGTTGACACCGAAGTTTACGGGTATTCTGCATGAATGTCAACAGTACTCGGATAATTCCATTGATGGCGACTAGTATTCGCGTCAATCAATCATTCAGGTTAGCCATTCCTGACAACGAAAATCGGACGCCAGTCCAACATTGAAAATGAAAGAGCGTTGTCCTAAGAATAATGGGCAATTACTTCTTATCCAAATGACACTGCCAGCTCCAGGCGTCACGAAGAGCATCACCGAGTGATCGTTCGGTTTGCCAGTTCAACAAAGATTTTGCCTTGCTTGCATCGGCCCAAATTTGAACGATATCCCCTGCGCGGCGATCGCCAATTTGATAAGGTACTTTCACTTCATTTACTTCTTCAAATGTGCGAATGACTTCCAATACCGAATTGCCTTTTCCTTGCCCAAGGTTGATGGCTTCACAACAACTCGTTTGCCCCAACAAAAAGTCTAGGGTTTTTACATGCGCCTTGGCCAGGTCAACGACATGGATAAAGTCGCGGATGCATGACCCGTCGGGTGTGTTGTAATCAGCACCAAATACGGTAAGCGCTTTGCGATGACCTGCGGTGGCTTGTGTAAGGAATGGTACCAGATTGTTGGGGATGCCAAAGGGCAATTCACCAATCTGCGCTGAAGGATGTGCTCCAATCGGATTAAAGTAACGCAACATGCCAATCGTGAATGTTGGGTGAGCACGGTAGAAATCGTGGAGGATTTGTTCACCGATTTGTTTGGTAAAGCCATATGGCGATGCGGCTTTACTTTCAGGACCATCTTCTCGAATCGGCAATTGATCTGGTTGACCATAGACGGTACAACTGCTGCTAAATACCAATTGACGCACATTATATTCTTTCAGTAGCTCCAATAGATTGGTCAAGCTGACGATATTGTTGCTATAATATTTTAAGGGTTGATCGACACTTTCACCAACGGCTTTGAAAGCCGCGAAATGAATCGCTCCTGAAAATGAGTACTGTTGAAACACTGAGCGCATAAAGGCCATGTCACAACAATCTCCTCGGTGCAGAATCGGTTCCTGACCAGTGATGTTGAAGATCCCCTGGATAAGGCGTTCATCAGTATTGGAAAAGTTGTCGACGATAATAGGACGATAACCTGCCGCGATCAATTCAACCACAGTATGGGAGCCAATGTATCCAGCACCGCCGGTGACGAGTATGTCTTTCATAGTTGTTCGAGTTCTAAACCCTTGCGGGATCGGTTTGAAGGTGCCAATTTAACGCATAATGTTTTATATGTGTTACGTCTATACAGCATTGTGTTCTTTCTAATCAAATGACAGCACGCGATTCATGTCGTTGAATGGCTTAAGGTTTGGGCTTATGTTGGGGGGTTAGAATAGTTTGCCCAAATTTGGTGATGTTCTTGTCCAAGGAGAAGGTGATGAACACCTATAAATTAGTGTAATTCGCCAAGTATTGAATATAGATATGGCAACAACCGGCTTTCTGCGATGGTAAAATCAAAACGGAACGCATTGATAATTAGGGTGAATATAAAGAATTTTCAAATTTTTCAGTGTCAATCGTAACCTTTACAATATGACCGTGGTAAAAGAACCTACCTAACCGACAAAAAACAAACATCATGGAACTCCAAACTTCAACGATGAGGTATGACCTCTCGTATCTGAATCAGGTATTCCAGGGGAACAAAGAAATGGTGAATAATATCATCAATCTTTTCTTACAACAAGTCCCTGGATACATCACAGAAATGGAAGAGTGCGTTCGCAAGAACGAACCCATGTCATTACACCCGCTAGCTCACAAAGCTAAAAGCTCGATTTCGATGCTGGGAATAAAAGACATGGAAAGTGACATTCTGAAAATCGAGCAAGACAGCAAGAACTTGCGGAATCTGGACGGACTTCCCGCTCTGGTGAACCAAGTCAAGGCCAATTGCCAGATTGTCTACAGTCAACTTAAGGAAGTGGTCGAAAAATCCTCCTAAACGTATCTGACATATGCGCATGCTGTAAAGCCATGGGCAAGGTATGTCAAAGAAGAAAGAATGGGTCAAATCCGCCCATCGTATCCTGAATAGGGTGGGCGGTATTCATTCTCGACTGTAGGAATTTCATGTTCAATTATGATGTCGTAAAAAGGTAAACCAATGTGGTACACATGGGTTCTGGGATAGCTATGTCATCAAACGCTGTCGGGCCGGAGTACGCACGAATGGATGTAGTAGAATGCCGCTATGCGGTAAAAAAAAATAGGGTGGAGAGCCGCTGGCTGGGTGCGATTTAAGCATCGCCCCGCCACGGTTTCTTTAAAGAGATAGGGTGGAGAGCCACCGGTAGGGGCGAATCGGTGATTCGCCAAATGCATCGCAAGATTCCCCTGGATCCAACGAGTCACGGATTCGCACCTCCGGCGGTTTCTTTTAAAATATAGGGTGGAGAGCCGCTGGCCGGGTGCGATTTAAGCATCGCCCCGCCACGGTTTCTTTAAAGA
>JBDKJN010000365.1:0-5294 GCA_039796595.1 Bacteroidota bacterium | reverse complement strand
AGTTTTTGGTCGGTTTTATAGCGAGTAAGCAGAAAAACTAACCTTATCTTCAACTCATTCGCACCTTTTCTGAGGGCCCTTTTCTGAGCCAAACCACTGATATTCCTAGGGAAAATGCGCTGTTAATTTCCCTTCAATTATTTTTAAAAAAAAAGAATCGTTTACGGCCAAGTTGCTTCATTTTTGCGTCGTTAAACAAATTCAAAAATCAACCACACAAGGAGTGGAAAAACTCCGAACAAATCATGGGAAAATACAATTCTATCCGCGACTTTATGTCGACCAATTATCTGCACTTCAATGCTGCAGCAATGGTGGATGCTGCAAAAGGCTATGAAACTCACCTTGCGGAAGGTGGAAAAATGATGATCACTCTTGCAGGTGCTATGTCTACTGCGGAAATGGGCATTTCGTTGGCCGAAATGATCCGTGCAGGAAAAGTAGATATCATTTCTTGTACCGGTGCAAACCTGGAGGAAGACCTCATGAATCTTGTGGCCCACGATCACTACGAACGTGTACCAAATTATCGTGACCTCACTCCACAGCAAGAATGGGATTTGTTGGAGCGCGGATTAAATCGTGTGACAGACACTTGCATTCCGGAAGAAGAAGCCTTCCGCCGTTTGCAAAAACATATTCATGCTTTGTGGGCGGATGCGGATTCCAAAGGTGAACGTTATTTCCCGCATGAATACATGTACAAAATGTTGTTGAGCGGTGTATTGGAACAATATTATCAAATTGACCCTAAAAACTCATGGATGCTCGCTGCAGCTGAAAAGAATTTGCCGATCATCGTTCCTGGTTGGGAAGACAGCACCATGGGAAATATTTTCGCTAGCTATTGCATCAAAGGCGAAATCAAAGCCTCTACCATGAAAAGTGGTATTGAGTATATGATGTGGCTCGCTGACTGGTACACCAAAAACTCAGCGGGAAAAGGTGTTGGCTTCTTCCAAATTGGTGGTGGTATTGCCGGTGACTTCCCGATCTGTGTCGTTCCAATGCTTTATCAAGATATGGAAATGCACGACGTGCCTTTCTGGAGTTATTTCTGCCAAATCAGTGATTCTACTACAAGTTATGGCAGCTACAGCGGCGCTGTTCCAAACGAAAAAATCACCTGGGGTAAGTTAGATATTACGACTCCTAAATTCATCATCGAAAGTGATGCCACCATTGTAGCACCATTAATTTTTGCTTGGCTATTGCATCACTAACAGAAAATGTTATTTTCGCAACGTTAAGTCCCCTCATCAATTATTAATCAAAGACAATGGCAGCTCCGATTAAACGCGTTATCAAAGACTATAAAACCTTAGGTCAAGAACACATCGACTTGATCAATGAGCACTTTCCAAATGGATTCGAAAACGAACATTTGATTTCATTTACAACTCCAAAAGGCCAATTCATAAAGGCATTGGAGATTCGTACTGAAGACACCATTTACTTGTTCAAAATTGACAAAAACATGCAAGTTGATGATGAAGAAAATCAGGACAATGAAGGCATGGCTATGGGCGAGTTCGAAAACTTCAAAGGTGGCAGCGACGACGATGATAGCGACGATAGCGATGACGACAACGACAACGACAGTGCTGACGATTCTGACGATTCCGACGGCGGTGACGACGACGATGACGATAACTAAAATTTTATAAAACCACCTTCGGGTGGTTTTTTTTATGATTATTTGGTTGCTCTCATTTCAATAATCTTCTCAAATTGCATATCCTAAATGCATGCAATGAACAATACCCCCTCAAGATCTCGACTTTTTTTCGATGGATTCGGCAGTGTGATGCGAGCGTTCCAATTTGTGGCAGACAATCGTCTATGGCCCTATTATTTGGTTCCGTTGATCATTGACTTCGTGTTGAGCGCATCGCTTTTTGTTCTAATTCATGGTTGGTCACAAGAGCTCACTCAAATCATCTGTGGCTGGTTGGGTATCGATATGGCAACGGACCTCAATACCGCCGGTCTATGGGAATGGATCAAGTTGGCTTCATCCTATATCATTCGATTCCTTGTTTATGTCGCCATCACCTTGTGTTATTGGAGCATTCGCAAAAATCTAATCGTTGCGCTTTCTTCGCCAATTATGTCTTTGCTAAGTGACAGAACAGAAGAAATCTTGAGTGGTCAAAAAACTCCTTTTGATGGTCCTCAATTTGTGCGTGACCTGGTACGAAGTGGTCTGTTGGCGTTGCGCAATTTTTTTATAGAATGCGGAGTTTCGATCGGTATCTTTTTGTTGTCCTTTCTGGTTAGTCTTATTGGTGGACCTTTGGCATTGATTGCAGTCCCGGTATTAAGCCTTTCGGGTTTAGCTGTGAGTTCGTATTATTTCGGTGGCTCACTCATTGATTATTCGCTTGAGCGCAGAAAATTAAGTATTCGAGAAACACTCGACTTTAATCGACGCAATAAGATGTCTGTGATCGGAATTGGCGCGGCATTCCATGTCTTGCTTTTGATCCCATTCATAGGCATTGCTTTGGCCATTGTGCTAGGAACTACGGGCGCTACACAATGGATGGTCAAGGAAAAATCAACGCACAAGTAAACGCTGAGAGAAGACTTGACTCTGCGTCTTTAACATGATGAAATATACTCCTTCCGGAAGATGTTCAATATCCAAGGTAGGTGTCAGTGGTTGGAACGCATCAACCAATCGACCTGCTCCATCTGTAATTTCAATATACTTAACAGGCTCATTCGTTAAATTGCGAACATAGATCCATCCCTGTGCAGGATTTGGAAAAATCATAAAAGGCACACCCGTTTCACTCGTTTCCGTATTGTTGATGACAGGAAACTCTCCATCAAAACGGCTTTGGCCTGTAACATAAGGATCAAGATATTCCTTGAAATTATCCCAGGTTCCTGAGAGCAATGCAAAATAATCTTTGCCGAATCCATTGCAATCCAAATCCCCTCCGACTTGGATACCGATCAAATTCAAATTTTCGTCAAACAAAGGACTTCCAACACTTCCTTTAAAAGTAGATCCGTCATCCCAATGATCTAAAGCGATGACAGGCGAATCATTCCATACTGTGTACTCTACTTCGCCTAAGTATTCTGCCAATGACTGGGGCATACCCAATGCATGATGCACCAATGAAAATTGCTGCCCTGTTTCAAGTTCCTCATTGATCCAACCACTATAATAGGGGGTCCAATTCTGTCTAGGCATATCCTTCAATTGTATCAAAGCTAAACCAGCCGTGCCGGCCAATTCTTTAACGACTCCCCCACATATTGCTTTGTTCCAACAATGGGCATCAGGTTGCAGGCAGCCGCTTCCTGATACATCAAAAAGAAACAACCACCGCGATGGCAATCCAATCAGCACTGATCTCGCTGTCATCAAATATGGAATGCCATCACTTGCTGTATTGTTCAATAGTACCGAAGTCGCCAAGCGCTGGCCATCGTCAACGATCGAAAGTAGAACAGACGAAGAAGCTTTTACCAGACCTGTTTCATTCACAGAATGCGTCAAGGCATTCCAACACGATCCAACCGACGTAAGATCCGAATTCTTCAAATCACGATAAGACGCTGCCACACCATCAATGGAAAACGATCCTCGCCCTCGAAATGCATAAGGCTCATAATATTCGATTACTATGCGATTTCCCTCAATCGGTGGAGTAATAAACGGCTGGTCATCGGTGTTATGGCCGCGCGTAAGAGGACCTATAAAGTCCGTTTGGTCTGCCGTATAGAAGTAGATTGAACTTCCCTCAGGTATATTCATTTGTGCAATCGAAAAACTAAGGGCATAAGCCTGATCGATTTCTATTCCACACATCCAAATACGATCACCATTGCTGAGGTTACTCCATCTTCCCATGGAGTTGAAATCAATGGCCATTTCCATTCTTTTGGCGAAACGCATTGGCTTTGATTTGTCATTCGCTTCCAATTCATCCTCAGCCAATAATGCATCAATATCCAGTGGGGGCAAATCTTGCCAAATACTGCCTGTAATATGATCTAGAGAAACCTGCCAGGTAAGTGGAGAACCGTCGCGCTCTATTTGAGCCTGCAAGCAGACGCAGCAAACACAAGCTATCACGGTCCAAAAACCTTTCATGCGCAGTTCGTTTGAGTTTGGTTCTGTCGAATTAACCAACTGAAGTGAAGACGTATTTCAGTTTCCTGAAGTTGCCTCCTCAAATGGCCAAGTTGTAATCCACACAAGTATGGGCAATTTACACAAAAAACGGATCCCTTCAAAAAAAAATTTCTTCTTCAGGCACCCTTTGACGCTTTTTTTGCATCATAGTTCTAAACACTAATGATTTCACGCATGAAATATTTCTTAACCCCACTACTAGCACTCGTATTGACTTTATCGGCCAACTTCGGCCAGGCCCAAGGCTGCATCGACAGCACCCTGATTAACCCCAATGCCATTTGCCCTCTAATTTGGGATCCTGTTTGTGGATGTAATGGCGTGACCTATGCCAATGGTTGTGAAGCCACCAATTATGGAGGTGTGACATCTTACACCCCCGGAGAATGCGCTGCTCAAACTCCTTGCATGAATATGAGCGGACTTGACTTTGGACTATGTGATATGTTCCTGGGCTACGCCTGGACTGGAAATAGCTGCACTGCATTTTCGGGATGTGGCTATGTAGTCGATAACATTGATTATAGCCCCAATTTTTATTCTAATTTGGAGGACTGTTACGCCATCTGTGGTGGCGGTGATTGCATCAGCCAATATCAATTGAATCTGGGATCTATGGTTCTTTGTGCGGATATCTATAGCCCCGTCTGCGGCTGTGATGGCATAACCTATGAAAACGAATGTATGGCTTATTACTACGGTGGTAACACAACGATTTCCATCGGATCTTGTGAAGGTCAACTTGAATTTTGTCCGCGCATACCGAGTGCCGTGAGCTTCGGTGATTGTGACATGGTTTTGGGATGGGCCAACACAACGCAAGGTTGTGTATCGCTTTCTGGTTGTTCATACATTGGTGACAATGGATATGATTATACTTCATTCTTTTACCAGTCAAGCTACGAATGCGGAAATCAATGCATACAAGACGTCATCATTGAATGCGTGGATTCAACGCTTATTGACGTCAGCATTATGTGCCCGGCTATTTACGATCCAGTGTGTGGCTGCGACTCCATCACCTATCCCAATAGCTGCGTTGCCCTCTATCACAACGGTATCACTACCTACACTCCCGGTGAATGCACCTCGGGTGTTTTCGATAATGTTTGGTCCGACAACGATTTAACCATCTTCC
>JBDKJN010000364.1:0-6349 GCA_039796595.1 Bacteroidota bacterium | reverse complement strand
CTTCGCGGCCAAATTTCAATCCTCTCACCAAATGTCTGCTAAAAAGATTACATCAGCCCTTTTATCGGTTTATTCAAAAGACGGCCTGGAGCCCATCGTTCGCGCCATGGCTGCCCAAGGCATTGTGATGTATAGCACCGGCGGAACGCAAGAATTTATTGAAAAATTGGGCTTCAATGTTGTTCCCGTTGAGGAGTTAACAGGCTTTCCGAGCATTTTGGGCGGACGTGTAAAGACCTTGCATCCTAAGATTTTTGGAGGGATTCTCAATCGTCGTGATGATGGTGGAGATATTGCTCAAGTAGCAGAGTTTGAAATCCCTAACATTGATTGTGTGGTTGTGGACCTTTATCCCTTTGAGCAAACCGTTGCGAGTGGAGCATCACATGAGGACATTATTGAAAAGATTGACATCGGAGGCATCTCCCTTATTCGTGGCGCAGCAAAGAATTACAACGACGTGGTGATCGTAGCCTCTATGCGCCAATACAGTGATTTGGAGCGTATCCTAACCGCCCAAAATGGAGAGAGTAACTTGGAGGAACGTCGTCAATTGGCCATGGCTGCCTTCGATACTTCTTCGCACTACGATGGCAAAATCTATCAGTATTTTTTAGGAGAAAACGAAGGAGCATTAAAAATATCAGAGCCTCAAGCAGCTGTGTTGCGATATGGAGAAAACCCTCATCAACGTGGACGTTTCTATGGCGATTTGAATGCGCTGTTCGACAAACTTCACGGCAAAGAGTTATCATACAACAATTTGTTGGATGTGGATGCGGCAGTGCAATTGATGGCTGAGTTTACAGATGCCGATCCAACTTTCGCCATTCTAAAACACAACAACGCTTGTGGTATTGCAACGCGCGGAACAATTGCCGAAGCATATGCAGCGGCATTGGCTTGTGATCCAACATCAGCTTTCGGAGGAATATTGATCGCGAACCGTGCCATTGATTTGGCTACCGCTGAGTTGATCAATACCTTGTTCTGTGAAGTTGTTATCGCACCGGCATATGCTCCAGAAGCTTTACAACTTTTACAGTCCAAAGCCAATCGTATCATACTCGTACAAAAGCCATGTGAGTTTCCGGCAACGACAGTTCGCACTTTGTTGAATGGTTATATCTGGCAGGATCGCGATAGTGCAATGGAAGGACAAACGGATTTCAAATTGGTCACTAATCAGGTGGCCAGTGCCAGCCAATTATCAGATTTGGAATTTGCATTGAAGCTTGCGAAACACACCAAGAGCAACACCATCATTTTGGTGAAAGACGGCCAATTATGCGCAGCAGGAACAGGGCAGACATCACGAGTTGATGCATTGCAGCAGGCTATTCACAAAGCCAACGTATTTGGATTTGATTTGAACGGTGCGGTTATGGCGAGCGATGCGTTTTTCCCCTTCCCAGACTGTGTCGAAATCGCGCGTCAGGCAGGCATAACAGCAGTAGTTCAACCAGGTGGTTCAATCAAAGATCAATTGAGTATCGACTACTGCAATGCGAATGGTGTGGCGATGTATACCACGGGCGTGCGTCATTTCAAGCACTAAAACAAACTCGAGGAATACAGATAGTATTTTGAGAGAACAAATTTCATTGGACTCAAGATTTTGCTTGAATCGCATCCATCTCTTTTATCTTTGCTTATCTAAACCCCAATACATGAAAATTTATAAGCTTTTGCTGTTGTCTATTTTGGCCTGTTCAATAGGTTGTACCAAGGACAGTGACAAGGAAGTCAGCACAGTCAAAATTAAACGCATTACAATTAATGAATACCCAGTGACAAACGGAGCTGTTGCATGGGATGATCCGGTAGTTGGTTCTTCAACGGGCGCCGATATTTCATGGGAGATCACGGGCCCACAAAATTTCTCCAGTAGCACTTATTGGCAGAATGCTGGTGGTACTACGGTCACTTTTACCCTTTCAACAGCAGTTTATTTGGATAAACCAAAAGAGCAATACACATTGCTGCTTTGGGACTTGGATGATCTGGATTCATCAGATCTTGGAAGCGCAGATGATTTGATGAAATCACTCACTTTCACACCTTGGAAAACCGATGGTGATGAGGACAGAGACAACATTACGATCTACGACAACAATACAGAGATTGTAATTGATGTAGAGTATTTGTTTGAATGATTTCTTAATTGTTGTTGATCATTGTAGTGCACACATGAATGGCTCGGCTGCAATCTAGCTGGCTTCGACTTCGCTCAGCCAGCTGACTTTTCGTTGGCATATCCTGTTGACTAAGCACTGTATCTTGCTGTTTTAGATTAGCCGTATTATTCTGTTCTAGCATAGCCGCACCATGCTGGCTGAGCGTAGCCACACCTTGCAGGCTGAGCTCCGCCTGAGCCAGGCCGAAGGCAGCCGAAGCCAGCAGGGGTCCAAAATATTTTTTTTTCATAATTTTTATGGAAATTGATCCGAAATTTCATCTTATCAATAAACCAATCCTATCCATCCGATGAAATTAGTTTCTATTTTATTTGTTATGGCGCTAAATATCAGTGTTTTAGCGCAAAACACCTGTGATACCGCCTTGCCTTTGATTCACGGTCAAACCACAGAGGGGAGCACTATTTTCGGCACAAACGACAATGCCACCTCAGGGGCCTTGAGTTGTATGTCCGCCATAGGCGCAGGCCCTCAGCAATGGTATTCGCTCGAGCTTACTGAAGATGCAGAGGTCACATTAGAGGTATTTGAGAATGGAAATGTTTTTATCGCTAGGGTGCATGTTTATCAAGGTGATTGTGGGTCATTGAGTTGTGTGGCAGGCAGCATCAACAATGGAAATGACGACCCATCTGCTGTCTCCTTCTTTGCCCAAGCCGGGACCTACTTAATTAGAGTGGGGGGCATTGGATCCTCAGTAGGTGCCTTTACACTCGCTAATTCCGTTGACTACTTAAACCATGGCTGCATGGATAGTAATGCATGCAATTATCAGGCGGATGCAATCAGCGATGATGGAAGTTGTTGTTATGGGAGTTGTTTGGAGTTACAAATGTTCGATTCGTTTGGCGATGGTTGGAATGGCCACCAATTGCAATTACGGGATCATGCCACTGGTGAATTGGTTCATTCCCTTGGTCTAGAAGACGGCAGTTATGGCATTGCTTCTCTTTGCATCAATGATGGTTGTTATTATGTGGAATTTATTGACGGAACGTTTGACAACGAAGTGAGTTGGGCGTTTTCGATCAATGGAGCATTGCTAGCAGAAGGGGGAGGAAATCATCCGACGTTCAGTTTTGGGTTAGGAGGGGATTGTGGCTTTGGCTGCACCTCAGTTGAAGCCGATAATTATGACCCGGATGCTCAATATGACGACGGATTGTGTCTTTTCTTGGGTTGTCTAGATGAAGAAGCAACGAATTTTGATCCAACGGCCAATCAAAACGACGGATCATGTCTCTATCAAGTAAGCGGCTTTGCGTTTCATGATGTCAACGCAAATGGAAATAAAGATTCAGGTGAATCGGTTTTAGCTAACGTGCCGATACACCTCTCGCCAATGAATACGACTAAATATACTGATAGTGATGGTTACTATGAATTCAGAGATGTTGCCGAGGGCACTGCCACCATTTCTGAATTGTATGAGAGCGCGGCTTTTCCTAACAACACCACGTATTCTGTTTATGAAGTTGCCGACTATTATGATGTTCCAAGAAATTTTGGGTTTGCTAACATCGATCCTTACATGGATTTTGACTACTCTTTTTCTTCAATGTTCATCAATTGCGGTCAAACAGCCATGATACAAGGTTTCGTGCAAAATTTAGGCAATGTCATTATCAATGGGACTATTACTATTGAAATAGGCTCTTTTTTCACGACAGATGGAGCGGTTTATTTTAATGGTTTTAATCCAAATACCACAGACAACCAATTGCCATCTACATACAGCAACGGGGTCTTAACGATTGATATCAATGGACTTTATGGATCACAAATAATACATTTTTATTTTTTCTTGACGTCGATTAGTGTGCCCGAATTCAATGGACAAGTTATAATGCTCAATAGTCAAGCAAATTTTGAAGCAGAATGGGGTTTAGCGCAATCAGAAACTGTTGCGCAAGAAATACCGTTGATATGCTCTTATGATCCCAATGAGATACTGGTTAGTCCCGAGGGATTCCGCGATGAACATTATATTTTGAATGACACTCCTTTGAGGTATCGTATCAACTTTCAGAATACGGGTAATGCTCCAGCTTTTGACATTACTTTAATCAATCCCATCGATACATTGTTGGACTTCAATTCGTTTCATTTGGTTCAAACGAGTCACGATGTACAAACCTCTATCAATTACAACACGCGAACGTTAGAGTTTCATTTTGCCGATATAATGCTTCCAGATAGTGTATCCAATGAAGAGGAAAGCCATGGCTTCGTTATTTACGACATTCAGCCCTTGTCAGCGCTTCCTGTTGGATCCGTCATTCAGAACACGGCCGACATTATTTTTGACATCAACGAACCGGTGACGACCAACACGGCTTACAATACGATTACGACATGTATTGATTTAGCTGCTTTTGAAATGCCAGACGCATCGATTTGCTCAGGCGTTCCTGTCCAGGCGATGGCAAGTTCGGGTCTAGGGGAGTCTTACACATGGAGCGTCGAAAATGTGGAAGTATCGAATGTTTCAGACTTAAATACAATATGGAACGAAAGCGGTATCTACAATCTGGAATTAACAGTAATCAATCCTTTATGCCAGGAATCTTCCAACCAATTGATTGAAATATTTGCAGTGAACCAACCGGTGATCTCTTACGAAAATGAAGAGTTCAGTTCTACGCCAGGAGAAAGTTACCAATGGTATCTGGACGGTGTTGAGATAGCAGGTGCAACTGCTCAAAATTATTCTCCGGATCAAAGCGGAGTTTATGCGGTTGCAGTTCTGGACGCCAACGGTTGTGTAAGCACATCCGAAGACTTCTTGCTCATCATTGATAATGTGGAAGAAGCGTCACAAACAAGTGTTCACATTTACCCGAATCCAATCTCTTCACAGGCCACAATCCGCACTGACGGTTCAGTTTTAGGCGAAATGAAATTGTACGCAGCGGAAGGAAAATTAATTAAATCGATGGGTCAATTGAAATCGTCCAATCAAGTTTTGGATTTTACTGATTTAAGTGCGGGCTATTATTATTTAATCATTACGGACTCTACTCGTGGGACAATAAGCACACCCATCGTGATTGAATGATCTTAATAAGAGATAGAATGGACATCCAACGTGCGAATGTGGTCGAATTTGGCTGAATGAGCGTATCCATATCTTATTTGCTGAGCGTTGCCGTTTCGTGCTGACTGAGCGAACCGTATAGTGCTGACTGAGCGTAGCCGTATTGTGCTGACTGAGCGTAGCCGAAGTCAGCCGAAGTTAGCTTTTGAGCGATGCCGAAGCCACCACCACCACAAACTCTCCACGAGGTTCATTTGCTGTGAAGTGAGCGAGCACTTCTTGTGCTGTGCCGCGCACGGTCTCTTCGAATTTTTTGCTGATCTCGCGGCTGACAGAAACAGCGCGTTCAGGACCGCAGAATTGAACGAGTTGTTCCAGTGTTTTAATCAAACGGTGGGGACTTTCGTAAAGAACTGTTGTGTGTTCGGATACGGCGATTTTTTTGAAGCGTGTTTCGCGACCTTTTTTGTGTGGTAGAAATCCTTCGTACACGAAACTTTCGCAAGGCAAACCACTAACCACAACAGCAGGTACAAAAGCTGTAGGGCCGGGGAGACACTCAACTGAAATGCCCTCGCGAATACATTCGCGCACCAACAAATAGCCAGGATCGCTAATGGCTGGAGTGCCTGCATCGCTAACAAGAACGGTGCTTTGTTGGCCCTTTATACGTTCGACCATAGAGCGCAATACCTTGTGCTCATTGTTGATGTGAAAGCTACTAACGGGTTTGTCGATGCTGAAATGCATCATCAGTTTTTTGGTTTCTCGCGTGTCCTCCGCTAAAATCAAATCACATTCCTTCATCACCCGTAAAGCACGGAGTGTGATGTCTTCTAAATTACCGATCGGAGTCGGAACCAAATACAGCTTCAATGCAATGGAAATTATTGATGGCGGCGCGTTACTAGATCAACAAAGTCAGTTGTCACTGCATCTTCATTGTTCCAGGTGTATCTGTTGCGCAGCGAATCCAAATGCTTCATGGCCTCCTCGCGTGATGCGGTGTTGAGTTTATCAATGGCCATTTCATAATCTTGATTGTTGCCTTTAAAAAGCTCACGTGAAAACTGAAAACGCTGATTTAATGTGATCGCTTTTTTCAAATCTGCAA
>JBDKJN010000363.1:0-4421 GCA_039796595.1 Bacteroidota bacterium | reverse complement strand
TGGATTGAGTTGTATAATGCTGGTACAGAGAGTGTAGATCTTTTTGGATATGCGTTGTCAGATGACGATGATCAACCTACCGAATGGGTATTTCCACATTATATCATGGAACCAGGATCTTATCTCATTGTATTCTGCAGTGAGAAAAACAGGTTTGCATCGAATGGTTTTACAAATGCGGTGACAGAATATTCTTTCATACCTGAAGTTGGTTGGAATACCCACAATTTTGAGCAAACCCTGGATTGGGATGGCTTCTCAAATGTCCTAATTAATACCTGCTCCTACCGAAGTGAGGGATATACAGTCAATTCGATTTTTAACTTGACTGATATGGGCTACAATTGCTCTAGTGTGCAGGTCAACGATGGTAGTGACGCCAGTTGTTACGCTGATTATGGCAATATATCGAGCCTTCGCCCAAATATGCAAATCAATGGCATGACCATAGGGGAGGACAATATCACGGTGGCGGATACTGAATATCCAGCTCCTTATGGTAATTGGTATTACGCTGCTAGGCATCAGTTCCTTATACGTGCAGACGAAATGATTGCGGCTGGATTAACGGCTGGGCCAATTAATACCTTGGCATTTGACGTTGTATCAACGGATCCTACACTGTACGACTATTTAGACATTAAAATCACAATGACTGCTGCAAATGAATTGCAACCAGCATTTGTCAATCCATTTGGTACTCAGTTTCATACAACCTTCAAGCTCAGCTCAGAGGGTGAAACTGCTTATTTGTATGATCCAAACGGCACGATAATAAGTTCGTTGTTGATTGAAGGAACAATGCCGGATGTCACCCGTGGATTATTTCCAGATGGTAGTTCAAACGTCGTGATGTTCAGCGAACCAACTCCCAATGCCACAAACACATCACCAGCCTCAGGAATAGCTGGAACTCCAATCGCAACAATTGAATCGGGATTTTTTATTACTCCACAATACATCACATTGGTCAACCCGAATGAAGCTCCTAGTGAAATGTATTTTACTACTGATGGAAGTGATCCTACCACTGAATCGGAGTTGTATGATGGCCAAGAGATTCTTGTGTTCTCTTCCAAAATTATCCGTGCGCGTGCTTTCAAAGAAGGTATGGTGGCATCACCCATTATGACACATTCCTATTTTATCAATGTCAATCACACCACACCGATCATTTCAGTGGTTTCGGATGAAGCCAATTTGTATGGCGAAGAAGGGATGTTCGATCACCCTTTTGACGATTGGCTCAAACAGGCATACGTTCAATATTTTGATAGTATCCCGTCGCATCCATTGATGTTCGAGCAATCATCAGGTATGATTATGGACGGTGGAGCAGGCGGTAGTAGAGGAAATCCACAACGTTCATTCCGATTGAAATTGACGGACGGTTCCGTGGGTGCAGAATCCGTTGAGTTACCCATTATTCCGACACGTCCTGAGCGCAATATTTACAGTGATTTTTATCTGCGCAACGGCAGTAATCAATATTTGACATTGCCTTATAAAGATGCTGCTCAAGTGCGAATGATGTGCGAGGAGAGCAATAACTATTTCAGTGCTTGGCGCCCTGTTACGGTTTATGTAAATGGCGAATACTTTGGTCTATACGAGTTGCGCGAAAAGTTCAATACCGAAAAATTTGAAGTGGAGGATGGCGCTTCTGAGGAGAGTATTGAGATATTGTCGGTAAGCTATTTTTATGGTGGCGTGTTGCGCGCAGTACGAGGCGATACCCAGAATTTCTATGATAGCTATGATGCTCTAATTGATTTGGATGAAACCAGCGATACCTATTGGGAAGAAGCCAATCAGTACTTTGATTTAAGGTATTACACCGATTACATCTGTGGTGAAACGTGGATGGGCAACGTCGATTGGCCATATAACAACATAAAAATCTATCGCTCCGATGCTACCAATGGTGCATGGCGCTTTGCTATTCAAGACTTAGAGTTGGCACTTCAACCCAATGGTTGGACCGATTGCTATCACCAAGGATTGTATTTTTTGAATGATCAAACGGGCTATCAATACACCAATATTTGGTCGAAGAGCATACAGAATGATACCTACCGTACCTATTTTATCAATCGCTTTGCCGATTTGATGAACAGCAATTACAGTGCTGAACGCGTATTGGCGATAGAGCAACATTGTTTTGATCAAAATGTAGTTGAAATGCCGAATGAATACCAACGTTGGGGAGATGCTTGGAATATCGATGGCCAAATGAATGATTTTTATAATAACCATTTGACCTTTAGAGATGAGCTGGCCTGTCGTGCGGAACAAGTTCGTGATCATGTAAGCGAATACTTTGATATGCCTGCTCTGGAGGTTGAGTTGAACGTATTTCCCGCTGGTGCTGGTACTATTAAGATCAGCACCTTGCAACCGTCAACCTATCCTTGGACTGGAGTGTATTATTATGGTGTTCCAATCACCATTGAGGCGGTGGCCAATGAAGGATACACATTTGATCATTGGGATGCGAACGCCGTGTTAACAGCATTGGAAAATGCAGTATTCAGTGGTGAGTTGACTCCGGAAGACTTGATCTTCAATGCTTATTTCGAAGCTATTCCTGAGAATGTAACAGAAGAAAATGCGATCACAGCCATGCGCATGTATCCCAATCCAGCCAATGATCAAGTGATTATCGAGTTGGAGGATACGCAAGCGGTGGCAGCCATTGAAATCGTAGACATTTGCGGTAGAACAATTAAGTCTATCGCAAAAAATCAAGTTCAAAATAAATTGCGTATTGATACTTCGAATTGGGCGAATGGCTCTTACCAAATCGTGGTTCGAGGTGTCAATGGTCAACTAGCAGCCTCTAGGTTGATGGTGGGGCGGTGATTTAGTCTGTGCGTTCTAATACTATCAAGCATGGACGACTGAATCGGAAAAATTTTTGAAATTGGTGTTGGACAAGGAGGAATTAGTCTCGTTATATCAGACATTTTTGCTGTACCTTAGGGCTATGAAGGCTCAAACAGTACTAACCCAAAACATCACCGTCGTCGATTGCAGTAAATGGGCCAATTGTATATACATCTTGCGCATGCCAGTAAGAGAGCAATTGGTATTGATGGGTAAACTCATCAAACAATGATACAACTGAGTCGTTTAATGAAATATTTGATCACATGCGGCATTCTATTGCAGCCTGTGACCATTTGGTCGCAGACTTTCAATGAAGTATTTCCTGCCAGTAACTGGCGCAGATCAATGGCACACAACCTAGACATCGATCCTTTAAGCGACAGTTTGGTTATTCATGCTATCACTATCAATGAATCTAAATCACTTATTCGACATAAAATCGCTGCTGATGGATTGACATATTCGTCGCGCTCTAAGGAATTTGCGGATACCTCACTGGCACCTGGTATGGCGGAGTCTTTCCGCTTAGAGGGCAGCGCATCCATGTGCGCATACGGAACTGGCTATGAAGCTATATTCGAGCAATTGGATAGCAATTTCGAATCGGTTTACCGCATCAATCGCAGCCATACCGACACAAGTTACTGCTTATACAATTGCTCTATGACTTGTGGTGATGGAAACAATATTGCGACTAGGACTTGTGTTCTGCAATATGATTCGGTCATTGGAGATGATGCGGTGATATTAATCATGGAAAAATTCGATCCACTTGGAAATTTACTGTGGTCAACTCAATTCATAGATGATGTATATGCCTTTGAAGTTAGCTCATTGGCTGAAATGCCCAACGGTGATATACTCGTCAGTGGATTAGACAGAGATTTTTGGCAAACCGACCACAGCATACTCCACTTCAGCAGCACGGGCGAATTCATCGATCAAGCCATATTCACCCCTACACCCAACAATAATTTGTGGGACCAAGGCTGCCAATGTACCCTGTTTACAGATACCACAGTGGTGTGTGCTTATACACAGGCCCTTTTTCACGCTTTCGACGATCCATTCAATTCACCCGAATACACCATTCGTCAATTGCACTTAATGGAGTATAATCCGAATACCAATGAAATACTTTGGGACGCGGCATATGACAGTCATGTAAGCAATATGCATTACGTTCAGGATATTGAAAAAACTAGCAATGGCAATCTCATAGTGGTGGGTTCGCTTTATCACGGTCCAAAAAGTTATCCATTATGCGATTCCACCTTTTCTTTTACCTTTTCTTACCTCGCTCAATTCAATCCACTTGGAGAGTTGATGTGGAGCAGAAATTTCACCCACGGTTTCAACGACTATAACTATGCTTTTACTGAACACATCTTGTACGATGTAGAAGAAATGCCCGATGGTGGCTTTGCCGCAGCTGGAGATCATTATGATTATTATTTTGTACCACAATATTCCCCCTGGGTCATCCGTACCGACGAATGGGGCTGCGTGGAGCCGGGATGTCAGAATATCGC
>JBDKJN010000362.1:0-6437 GCA_039796595.1 Bacteroidota bacterium | reverse complement strand
CACATTGTTGAAGCTATACGGCGGTGGATTGTCTGATCCCAAGAATCCTGTGGTCACCAGATCGTCGTTCCAATCGTTGATAGTAACGCCTTGTAACGGACAACCCACTGCAACCCAACTACCATAAGGATAATTTAAACGTGGTGGAATATAACGTCCTAAAGTGATTTTTCCCGTTAATAATCCTCCTGTTTTAATCTCACCAATGCTTGCTGTAGCAGTTGCATTGGAGCGTAGCGTCAATTTATCATTGGTCAACAATGTACCTTCCTGGATACTGACCATATATCCTTCTTTCACAAATGTCTCGACATTGGATGGTAACGCCACCGTTGAACCATCGTTGTCTATAATCACATGACCCAATGTCAATGAGGTTGCAGAAACAATAGTCTGGGCTTGCGTTCCTTTCATTCGAAGTGTTCCGTTGGCAGTTGTCATTGTTCCATTTACGGTCAAATCACCACAAACCACCAATTCGGCATTGCCTGCTGTTAGTGTACCATTGGACTGTACTGTCATATTTTTCGAAACGAAATAAGAACCAAAAGTTACATTGTGTCCCGATTGTATAACGAAGTTATCGAATCGTGACGGACTCACACTTTGAGCTGTACCACCTGATGGAGCCGTGGCCCAAATGGTTCCCGTGGCTTGTCCTGTATTCTGACTATACCATGTGCTTGGACAAGCTTCCTGTACAACGCTGATATCGTCCATGGTTAACTTAGCAGCAGTAGCCGAAGTAAATTTGTGATACATACCCATGAAGGCGATATCGCGGTAATTCGCATCTGTTGCAGTACCCACTGAGGTCATTGAGGCAAAGCCACCTGTTGGTTGCACGTACAACTGCCACAATCCATTCGATTCACGAACCACTTTTATTCCCACAGTATTATGTGTTGTATTCCAGTCAATCGTTGAAGTTACAATAGCGGTTGAAACTCCATTGTCAATGCGATACAATGCAATCATATCTGCAGCCGAGGTTGAATTTGGAACAACGCCAACCGCATACCCGTTCTTCGCGGCGGTAATTCCATCCACAGAAGAAGTCAAGTAGTATAGGAAAGAATTGCTTGTAGTAGGCTCCTCATTTCCATAGTTGACATTCAACTGCCACGTGGTGCGCACGCCAGATAAAAGCGTATTGTCCATGTCAATTGCGTAAAAAGATTCGCCTGCGGTTGAAGCTGAAGTTGATCTCAAACTTCGGGTACCCGACAAAGGACTTGCAGTGACAATCGCGAAAGAATTGCCTCCCTGACCAACCCAGCCTGTTGCGGCATCATCTTCTACATTTTCTGATGCTGCTGTTAAACTGGTTTGATCATCATCTACAATAGTCAATGCGTGTGTGGTCGAAGTGCCCAATGCAGCAGCATTTCCGCCCGCCACATTTTGTAGGGTAAATACAAGATCACTGTTCGTTCCACAAGCGGTGTTATTGGTGATATTCAATGTCACCGTTTGGTTCGCACTACTACCTGCAGGGAAAGTCACCGTTTGTGTGGTGTAACTTCCTACAGCCGATGCACTGCCTGATGTCAAAGCCATTTGCACTGTAGTTGCGGATGTAGCGGATGGATTGGCGATGGAAAGAGTCACTGTTGTGGTCGTTCCATTTTCATTCGCAATAGCCGAACTACTTGCGAAATTCACTTGTGTTGGTGCGCCTGTTGCAACCAAGAATGTGCAACTATTGCTATTGCCTGCTGCATCTACACCGGTAATGGTCACTGTTTGGTTACCACTTCCGGTAACTGCGCTGCCAGGTGATGGCAACTGAGATTTTACGATATTACCAGTCGCCGTACAGTTGTCGGAGAATGTTGATGTATTTCGATAGTCTGGCCAAACAACTGGTGTTGCTGACACCAAAGATTGATTGCCTGGACAAGTCACCGTAGGAGGTGTAACATCTGAACGTGTAACATTGAATGAACACGTTGAAACATTAGTACTACCGTCCGTTGCCGTTATTGTTATGGTCTGCGACCCCGTTCCGGTGTAATTGGTACCAGGAGCAGGTGATTGTGTTTTTGTAATCTGATTGCTCGCAGTCACGTTGTCAGTGATGGTCATGGTCGTGCGATAATCAGGAAGAACAGCATTACAACTGGTTCCCAAATTCAACGTTTGATTTGGCAAACAAGTGATGACTGGTGCGGTATTATCAATTTTACTCACATTAAAATTACATGTTGATGTATTGCCTGCTCCATCTGTAGCAGTTAAGGTCACTTGAAACTGACCTGTACCTGTAACCACGGTTCCAGCCGCTGGATTTTGAGTACGAACAATTGCATTACTAGGAGTGCAATTGTCCGTCATTGTCGCAGAGGTGGCATAATCAGGCAAAGTAGCGCTGCCGTTACTTCCCAATACCAAAGTTTGAGTGGTTGGACAAGTAATTACTGGGGCTGTATTCTCTTGTCGTGTTACGTTGAATGTACAGCTGTTCACGTTTCCTGCTCCATCTGTAACAGTAATCGTAACCGGAGTTACTCCACCGCCTACCAACACCGTTCCAGGTGCTGGATTTTGCGTTCTTACAAGTGCCGTAGAAGTGGTTACGTTATCCGTAGCAGATGCACTATTCCGATAATCTGCCAACGTATGGTTACAAGAACCACTCAGCGAAACCACCACATTAGCTGGACAAGTCACGGTTGGTGGAGTTTGATCCGCTCGAATCACATTAAACGTGCATGAACTTGGATTTCCAGCTGCATCTGTAGCCGTTATTGTAACAGGTGTTGTGCCTGTGCCTGTGAGCACTGTGCCAACCGCTGGAGATTGTGTGCGGGTGATTGTTCCTGTGCAATTATCAGTCACAGCGGCAAGGTTTCTAAAGTCAGCCATTGTGTATGATCCAGTTGAACCTATTGTAACCGTTTGAGGCGTCGGACATCCTATTACTGGAGCAATATTATCCGTTACCACCACATTAAATGAAGCCGTTGCCGTTTGACCACTCGCCATTGTAGCAGTGTGTGTTATTGTGGTTGTGCCTATTGGGAAACTTGAACCACTCGCCAAGCCAGCTGTTCGAGTCACCACGGGGCAATCAAACTCCAAAATAAATGGTGCGGTCGTTGAAGCGGGTTGATCATCCCATTGATTGGATCCGTTCCAGTTAATGCGCGCAAAATCATCATTGGCGGCATTGTTGGGCTCTCCAGAATACCAATTCACGTAAGTACTAGTTTCACCATTCACCCAACGCCAAGTTCCCTCAACGACCTCATCGGTATAACCAATCCAATGCATTGCTAATCCATTAAACAGTTGATTTTCCTGCAGATTGCTGATGGTCAATAAATGACCTCCTTGCGCTTTAGCAGCGGCATCGGCCTGAGCCCATGTCATTGAGGCATTGCTTCTGAAATACCGTTGACCATTTAGGGTACCAATGAAGGTATAACCCGCCAGCGTATTTCCTGTAAAACATGAAGAACAATTGCTCACGGCTGTTGGCTCTGTATATGTCGCTGTTGCCGCACACGTGCCCGAGGGGGTATTCACCGCAATATTGGCTGTTGGCGATAAAGACAGCGTTCGATCCGCAATGTTCAATGGCACGACGACATTAAATGCACTGGCACAAACGTTCCAGGAGGCTGTTATATTGATTGTTTCGGTGCCTTCTGAAAGTGCATCCTGCAATGGATACAATGTAAATTGTTTGGTGGATTCACCTGCTGCAAAGCTCAGAGAAGTTGGCCCACCATAATAATCGGTGTTGTTAGTTGCTGTGCCACTGTATGCCAAGCTCACCGTTAAAGGAACACTCATGTCACCCACACGCGTTGCTTGATAGGCTACTGAATTGCATCCCTCTACGAGTGATTGATTGGATATAACAGGAGCAAAGGTGACTGCTTGTCCTAAAGCTGTGAAACCATCGAGCCATACAAACGAGTCATAGACGTTGTCACCTGCATCGGCCAAAACGCATTTCACGTGATATGTTGCGCAAGGTGTTACAAGTCCTTTTACAGATAAACGTTTAGTGATTCCATCCGCTTGAATAAAAGTATTGCCCGTATTATTTGTAAAAAAGGCTGAGTTGGCCAAACTACCACAGTTAGCAGCAGTGCCATAACTTCCAGGTGAGCCTTGGTTTACTGTACCGATTGATACCGGTGTATTGTCTGGCAACTTTGCGAAATTTTGAGCCCCATTAGTATAGGGTCCAGAAATTCCGGGGCCGCTCACCAAAAAGGCAAATACGTCGTTGAACGAACTGCAAGTGTATTCCAAATACTCCTCGGATCCGAACTGAAACTGCAATTGCAAGGTGTCTGTTTTGGGCTGAACATCAAATTCAACAATGACCACATCCCTGTTGGCCACTGGTCCTAAAGCCAATAAATCGGGATCATTCCAAGTCGCATTGAACGATGTAGAAATACCCCCGTTGTTATTCGCTCCTGCGGCATTGTTACCTCTACCGGTAGAAAGCAAAATTCCATTCGGAATGGTCAAGGGATTATTGGCATTGTTGGTGTTCACAAAGGAAGAGACCTGCTGATCATGTCCTTTAGTCACAACCAAATTGGTAATGACAACGCCCGTACCTTGAATAAGGCTCGTCATTGTGGCCGTCGTTGCCGATTCATTCACAACCAACTGTCCCAGGGATCGATTAGGAGCGAGGAATCCGATGGATAAAAAGCAACTAATCATCCATAAATGGAACGACTTCGGCGCAATTTTGACGAGGTTTGATGGATGGATGGAAGTATTGCTGCAAGCGGATTGCGCGCAATTATTCCCAAATGGGGTGTACGAATTGTTGAGCATCGTAATTTTTAGTTAGGGTTCAGTTTAATAATAGGGTGACAACAAAAAGTTATCTGCTCTGGGCTTTTATACTGAGCATGTCCCTAAGAGGTTACAATAACAACCAAAATGTGATATTCGATAGCTTGAAATAGCCCTCAAAATTATCTTAGACATTAAACCCACATGGATTCTATTGTCCATGAAGATTACTCTATTCCAACACCAATAAATTATATATGATCAATTGAAAGGGAATTTTCAAACGGCATTACACATCGCGTTTACAAATCCAAGCAATTTTCCACCTTGGTCGATGGCCGCCCATTGGATCGACGGATCTCTTCGCCACCACGTCAATTGGCGCTTAGCATACTGACGGGTATGTTGTTTGATTTTTTCAATCGCCTCTTCAGAAGTGCACTTTCCTTCAAACGCATCAAACCATTCGATGTAACCAACGGTCTGTAATGCGGTCAAGTGCTTTAGTGGAAGAAATTCACGAGCCTCGGCCTCCAACCCTTGCTCCACCATTTGATCTACTCTTCTATTGATGCGGTCGTATAAAACTTCGCGCTGCCCTGTCAAACCAATTTTGATGACATCGAACGGTAATTCGGTTTTTTTGCCGGTACGTAGCTCACTAAATGGCCTTCCTGTGATACGAATGACCTCAATGGCACGCATCACACGGTGGGGATTGGAAATGTCCACCGTTCCATAATAACTCGGATCAAGTCTCTTTAATTCTTCTTGCAAAGACTCAAGTCCATCGCTGTCACACCAAGCCCGAAGTTCCTCGCGTATGGTTAAATCGCCAGGCAGTTCATCCATACCTTCGATTACGGCATTGATATAAAGCCCGCTTCCACCGACCATGACGACACGATCGTAGGTCTGAAACAAACGGTCAATGGTATTTCTTGCCTCTTCGGCATATCGTCCTGCAGAATACGCTTCATGAATCGAAACCACATCAATCATATGATGTGGTGCACGCTGCAATTCTTCTTTTGTTGGCTTAGCGACGCCTATATTAAGTTCACGATAGACCTGTCTTGAGTCGGCCGAAACTATTTCACATTGGAAATGCTCCGCCACTTCAAGTGACAGTGATGTCTTGCCCGAAGCTGTTGGACCAATGAGTGTGATCAGTTGCTTTTTGGCCTTCATGCGAGTGATTATTCGCCTTCTAGTAGACCGCGGCCGATTTTTTTGATCTTACCTTCTTCCTGCAATTTTGGAATAATCACATCCAATAAACCATTGATAAACTGAGTTGATTTATCTGTGCTATAGTATTTCGCTAGCTCAATATATTCATTGATGGTGACTTTCACTGGTATACTTTCACACGCCATGGCCTCTGCAATGGCCATTTTCAGAATAATCAAATCCATCAACGCGATACGGTCCATGTCCCAATTGGGCGAATGTGCTTGAATGATTTTTTCAATATCCTGACCCAAGGTCAATGTTTTACGGAACAATGCTTTGGTGTATTCTTCCTCATCATCGTCCGGCTTCCACAGCGGCATCAACTTCACATCATCGTCATTTTCATTGACTTGTTTGAGTGTACGGATTACCATGCTAGCTGCCAAATCCAAGTCATCATTCCAGAAAATGCCAATATCTTCCAACCA
>JBDKJN010000361.1:0-7859 GCA_039796595.1 Bacteroidota bacterium | reverse complement strand
TTATTGATCTCTTCAATCAACCGCACACGAATTTGCTCTTGTACCAATTGATTACGAATACTCACGCTATTCAGTGTAACCTGAATACTGGGCTTGTTTTCATATATGGTTAGTATGCATTTGATTCCAACCTCCTCGTGCGTTTGGTTGGCTCGCATCAAACGAATCTCTTTGTAGTCAATCGTTCTGCCTCGACGAATATCTTCGAGGTCAGCTTCAATCTCCGCCCTATACTTGATATCAATGTAGTTCGTAAAGTCCTCATCAAATAATTCGTCCTCATCCTCAACGCCCAATAATTCACATGCAGCGTGATTGCTATATTTCATCAAACCATCGGTTAGGATAAGTACGCCATTTGGTGAGTTTTCCAACAAGTTCCTAAAGCGCACGACACTCTGTTCCAGAGCAAACTCTGCGCGTTTCCGCCCACTGATATCATTCATTGTCAGCACCAAACATGGACGACCGCCATGCATAATATTGCTGCCCATGACCTCTAAAATGATGATCCTGTTGCTAAGATCATTTAACCTCACTTCACTCTGATTGTTGGTCGAAATACCGATGCTTGTTTTGATTCTTACAAAATCCGCCAAAGAAAAATAATCAGTGATTTTTTTGCCTATCGCATCCGTACGATCATAATATCCCAACAACTGAGCAAACTGATCATTGCAGTCGATAATGTGTTCCTCGTCACAAAATACTATACTTTCATGGGTCACATGGGCCAACGCTTTAAATCGCTGCTCACTTTCCATTAATGCCTGCTCTACTCTTTTCCGTTCACTGATGTCGATAAGTGTTCCACTGATTTGTTGAACTCCGTCAGGTAGCTTCTCCAAATAACTATTTTCAAGACAATCAGCCACAACACCATCCGATCTTAAAATTTTAATTTCAAAATTTCTTATCGTTGAATTGCGGTTCAACTCTTCCAAATAGGTCAGACGTTGCTGAGGAATGTAATAGTGCCGTAGAGTGCTGTCGCCAATAAGGTCAAAGGGTGAGTGATATCCCAATATTTTAGCAAATGCCTTATTACAATTAAGCAATACGCCCTCACTACTCGATTGATAGACACCCACCTCATTGCGCTCAAACAAACTGTCGTACGCCTGCAAATGGAGAATTTGACGGTTGTCTTGAAGTCTGGCTAAGATATAATCCGCGCTTTCCTGACTCTTTGAAAAAATAAATGAATAATTCGATCGGGGTGGTTCGTATTCAGTAAACCCTCTGGATGCTATTGAAGCCTTCAGAACTTCCCTATTTTCACGGGAAACGTTAATGGCCAATAAACTAAATAATTCTTGCCCTATGCAATCTTTCTCCGTTCTATGAATGGCTTGATAGAAACTGCTATTACCGTGCACGATGGAAAATACACCATCATTCTTCACGATTGCCAACGCACTGGTCGATTGTTGAATCCATTGTTGCAGTGTATCTGACATCTATTCTTTCGGTTCTGGTAATTTGATTTTTACGCCATTGATGCGCACCACAACGCCACCTTCATACTCCAATTGAAGTGTCATTGTTCCATCTTCATCATAATAATCCCAACGTCCCGAAAGCTCTCCTCCTTCATACTCTCCTCTCATCTTAACCTGACCATTCGGATACCAATAGCGATGCTTGCCAGTTGGAATTCCAACAGTGTATTCTCCTTCAAAGGCTTTTGTGCCATCGCCATATTTCCATATCCACAATCCATTGCGTTCTCCATCTTCAAATGAGCCTTCCTCTGAATGATCATTTACTTTCAAAACCCACGCACCCGTTTTTAAACCTCCGATGTAATCACCTTCCGTCAAAACTATACCCAATGAATCATACTCAACACAATGCCCATCCTCTTTGCCGCGCAAATAATATTCATCTCTATGCACCGATGAATTGCTATAGTACCATTTCCAATTGCCCGCAGGTTCGTCATTGATGTATGATCCGGATTGTACCACTTTACCATCCGTGTAGTAATAGGTCCAAGCACCGTCCTTTAAACCCAATTTGTAGCCGCCTTTATATTTTATTTGTCCCGTGGGATAATAAAATGTCCAAGCTCCTATCCTTCTTCCTAAACTGTCCAATTGGCCTTCGGCAATTTTCACATCTTGTTCATACAAATGGGCATCTTGCTCTTTTCCACGTGGATCATAATTCCTAAACGTGCCGTGTTTCTTTCCATTTTTATAGCTCCCACTTGTCTTTACTTGACCATCTGAATAAAACTCCTCACGTATGTCTGGAATACCTGTCGCCTCATCGCCTTCAACCAATATATCGTCCACATATTGCTCTATCGAAAGTAACTTGCCTTGTTTGTCGTAATTTTTAAATACACCGTTTTTTAATCCATTGGTGTAATTTCCTTCCATTCGAACCTCGCCATTCGCATACAACTCTCGCCATATGCCCGTTCTTTTATTAACGTTATTATATCTGTTGATTTGTTCATGGCTGTAGATGAAACCATTCTTAAAAACATAATGTGATATGATTCGACCATCCTTATCATACTCTATTCCTTTGCCTTCCTCTTTGTTATTGACAAATGCAATGACCTTCCACAATTCTCCTGTGTCATAGTAATACTCGGACTTACCTGTTTTTATCCCGTTGCTATTGTTCCATTCCTCCTCTGGTTTTCCTTTTGCATTATACCGCGTTTCTTTGCCTTGCTTGATATCTTCCCTATAGGTGATTCTGCGTTCTAAAGTGGAATCATCACGATAAAACAACCACGTGCTATCCAATTTGAACTGCAATCGATTACCCTCAGATTTTAAACCACCATCCGGGTAATACGTTTTCCAATAGCCATCCGGCTTACCATTCACCATCGTCCCTTCACTGCTCACAATACCGTTGGGATAAGTGTATTTCACATATTGCGCGCTCAACATTACGTGCATCAAAATGAACATCAAACCCAAAATATTTCTGATCCCTTTCATTAGGACAAATCTATAGCTTACGTTAAACTTTTCTCTCTTTGAGATATGTTCTTTTTTCATGTGAATCATATCTTTTTATTTTAAATAAGTATGTTTTTATTATATAACCTGTTGATAAGGCTTAAAACTTTTTGACTTTTACTTGCTATTGTAAAATATGGTCACTTTTAATCCTTTACTAACACGTATTACAATGGCTTATGCTTTGATTTTTATATCATTAATGGGGTTATAAACAAGCCGTGCATGAATTTTATTGTATGTAAAATGGTTGTTGAAGATTAGTGTGAATTGTGAATGGATACGTCAATAATTGACCCAAATCTTTTGAAACAAGGAAGTAGGATTAGGAAAGCTTTTATTCTATGCCAGCAGGTAAGTTAAGAAAGCAAATTTTTTTTTATTGAGTTATTCAACACTATTGACACAAAATTTTTTACGATGTTCATTATTTCATGGGAAACAAATTTTAGGCGGATATGTTGCAGCTGTTTTATATTTGAAAACAATATAAATCATTATGATTCAAGTGGAAATAGGTTGTGACCATGCAGGTTATGCCTTAAAAGAATGGTTGAAGGCAAAATTTGACAACCGTATTGATTGGAAAGATCATGGCACATTTTCTGATGCCAGTACAGATTATCCGGATTATGCACATGCTACAGCTGAGGCGGTTGCGCTTAATAATAATCTTGGGGTTTTGATTTGTGGAAGTGCCAATGGTGTTTGTATGACAGCAAATAAACATGCAGGGGTACGTGCAGCATTGTGTTGGATGAAAGAAATAGCGGTATTAGCGCGGCAGCATAATGATGCAAATATTGTTTGTATTCCGGCACGATTTCTTACTGAGGAACAAGCCGAAGAAATAGTTGAAGTTTTTATTTCAACGCAGTTTGAAGGAGGTCGCCATGCTAATCGAGTTCAAAAAATAAATTGTTAACTATGAGGCAATTAGTAGGTATTTTTATCGTCCTGTTTTTTCATGTGGAACTCCTATCAGCGCAAGAAAATGAGCGTATGAAGGCTGCCTCCACTATTCAGGCAGCAGATCTAAGAAGGCACTTGGAAGTAATAGCATCAGACGCCTATGAAGGTAGAGAGACGGCTTCTAAAGGTCAACAAATGGCCGCGGACTATCTGGTGAATTATTATAAAAAACTAGGAGTTGCCCCAGGTAATGGCGCCAGTTATTTACAGACCTTTCCGCTTCGCAAGCAAAACTTTTTGAAGAGTACCATTGACTTTGATGGGAAAGTATATCAATACGTAAGTGATTTTTTCACCTGGGGCGCGGAATGGGATAAATTAGAGGAAGGAGAGTTTGTATTTGCAGGTTATGGTATTGATGATGTGAAATATTCTGACTTAAAGAAAATTGATGTAAAGGGAAAAATTGTTGTTTGTTTAAGCGGCGAACCAAGAGATAAAAATGGCAATAGCTGGATAACGGGTACCGGTCAAATGAGTGAATGGGCTTCTGATGTAGAATTGAAGCAAGCAGCGCTCAAAAAGCGTGGGGCTAAAGGTGTGATGATCATTGAACCCGGTTATACGGTCTTAATTCAGCGTATTCGCTATTGGTTGGAGCAGCCAGGAATGAGTTTGGATTATCCAGAAAAGAGAAGCGATGAACAGATCATTTTGCCAACCGTCTATGTTTCACGGGAAATGGGCAATGCTTTATTGGCCAAGTGCAAATCAGATGTGCAAAAAGAAATTGATCGCATCAGTAAAAAGGGTAAGGCTAAATGTCGTTTAGTGAAGTCCGGTGTGAGTGTGAAGATGGTGCGTGAGGTTGAATTTCTGAAATCTGACAATGTTTTGGCATTTATTGAAGGGAGCGATCCTGTTCTAAAAAATGAGATTGTAGTTATTTCAGCCCACTACGACCATATCGGGATAGTCAAAGGACAGATCAATAATGGTGCGGATGATGATGGTAGCGGTACTGTTACTGCGATGGAATTGGCTGAGGCTTTCGTTAAGGCGAAGGAGGAGGGTTATGGACCCAAGAGAAGCATTTTATTTTTACATGTTAGTGGTGAAGAGAAGGGTCTTTTGGGTAGTGAATGGTATAGTGAATATCCCATTTATCCACTTCAAAGTACAGTCGTGGATTTGAATATTGATATGATAGGAAGAAAAGACGATGCTCATAAGGACGGCAACTATGTGTATGTAATTGGATCTGATAAACTCAGTACCGAGTTGCATAAACTGTCTGAACAATGCAATACGACTTATACGAAGATAGAATTGGATTATACCTATAACGATCCGAAAGATCCTAATCGATTTTATTATCGTTCCGATCATTACAATTTTGCCAAGCATGGTATTCCAGTTATATTTTATTTCAGTGGTGTCCATGAGGATTACCATAAGCCGGGAGATGATGTAGAAAAAATTATGTTTGATAAAATGGCTGTCATCGGGCAATTGATTTTTCATACCGCCTGGGATGTTGCCAATCGGCCTTCTCGTTTGGAAGTAGACGTTGTAAACGAGTTTGAAGCCAAATAGATCAATTCTTTTGTCACTATTAAATCTATTATACAATGAAAAAAGTAATTTTTCTTTTTCTGATGTGCAGTGCTTTTGCGATGACTGCACAGCGAAGAACACGCAATTTGAACGAACCACCGGAGATTGTTGAGAAACCCCGAACGGGTCACGGAATTGGATTTGTTGTTAGCTCGGTAACAGGGAATGGTTTAGCGTATCGTTACTGGCCAAGAAGGATCGGTTATCACATGGCATTGCTACCTGTAGTCAATAATGATAGTGGATTTTTGAGTTGGGGTCATGGTCTGTACTACACGATCAAAGAGTTTAATTCCAACAACAAATTTTATCTTCAGTTGGGATTGGACTATGTGTATCGCAAAGAGCGGTATTATGAATTAGGCCTATGGGAACAAAAAAATTCCATTTCGGATAGTTTCAACATTGGTTTTGGACCAGGTATTGAAACGCATTCCCGATATGGCTCATTTTCCTGTTATGTAGGGTATGGATATTATAACAGATTTTATCGCAACGCCAATAGGGGAGATAGATACCAAGTCTTTTTGAGTGGAGGTATCTCGTATTTCTTTGAAATTTAATGCTCGTCTAATAGGGCTTCTACAAACATGGTGAGAAGCTCTTTGTGATGCATGTAATATTTACCGGTACCAGGTCCGTAGAATCCAGTATGGATTTTGCGGACCTTTCCTTTTTTATCCAGTATGATGGTAGTAGGATAGCTAATGATGTGGTTGAGTTGTGGAAATACTTGCTCTGCCTTGGATTTGGGTGATGTACCGCCTAGATACGGCGGATAAGGTATTTCTAAATCTTGAAATTGTCGCTGTACACGGAAGAGCTGGTCTTCTACCGTGGCTTCGCGTTCGAATGCAACAGGAATAATTTGGAGTCCCTTGTTGTTGTAGGCGGCATAGAGATCTTTTAAAAACTTACTTTCATCTGTGCAGTTAGGGCACCAAGAACCTAAGATTTGTACGATCGTTACATGATCTTTAAAGCGTGTTGAATCAAAAAGAATTTTTTGTTGTGATTGGTCAAGGGCGGTAAAGGCAAAGTTTTCCTTAGATACGAATTTCGTTAAGCTATCTGGATCGCGGAGTTGGGCACTTGGATGGAGATAGCCGCTCCATTTTTCTTGCCAGGTGCTTCCGCTAACGAAATGGCCGTCTGTAAGGCTATCGCCTTTGATGTTGGCACAGAAATAAAAAAGATGTGTGCCATCAAAACAGGATAATTCAATACTTTGTCCGGTTGTATTCCCTTCTAGAAAGCGATAGTCGCCTGTTTCAGTTAGAAAAGTTGCGTGAATTTGGCCTCCGTAAGTTTTGAGAATTCCGACTGCGTGACTTTGATTTTCTGGCTGATCCGGAGAGAATTGACAATCATAAATGCTTTCTGTACCAAGTGTGGCCACGTCTTGATAGGGTTGATGATTAGGTTTGACACTGAAAGTGATTGATGATTTTGGAACGCGTGTTGGATCGATCCAAATTCCGTTGAGTGTAGTGTCCGTTTGAATTTTACCAATTAGCTGGGTATGGAAGAGCGGCATTTCAACACTGAAGGAATCTGCTGCGTAGTAGTGTGGTTTGAGCGTTATTGTTTCGTCAGCATTATTTATGTTCCATGTGGAATCCGTGATTTCTAGCCGCACAGGTATTTGCACGTCGTTGACTATGAAGAACATGGTATAGTGACCTGGATGGATGCGTTTGGTAGAGGGTCGACAACTGAATATAAGGACAATTGCCAGGAGTGACAAAAGGTAATGTAAGGCTTTCAAGCTAAGGAATTATTGGAGGGCGAAAATACCAAACGATTTAGTCTTCGCTTGAATTAAATTTTTGATTCTTGGATTACTAAAGACCGATAGGTTGATTTTGAGCCGTTTTATGGCACAAAAAAGAAAGGGAAGAGTGAATATACCCTTCCCCTTGTTTGAGCGCTTTAAACGCAGTTTATAGATCGAATTTGATACCTTGAGCCAATGGCAGAGAGGTGGAATAGTTTATAGTGTTAGTTTGACGACGCATGTAGTTTTTCCACGCATCACTTCCACTTTCGCGTCCACCACCCGTTTCTTTTTCACCGCCGAATGCACCGCCGATTTCGGCGCCACTTGTGCCAATGTTAACGTTAGCAATACCGCAGTCACTACCCGTGTTGGATAAGAAGAATTCCGCTTGACGCAAGTCGGTTGTCATAATAGCAGAAGAAAGGCCTTGAACCACTCCGTTTTGCATGGCAACAGCTTGCTCCAACGTCGAATAAGGCATAATGTAAAGAATCGGAGCAAAGGTCTCGTGTTGGACAATGGGCAGAGAACTGTCAGCTACCTCGATGATGCATGGTTTGACG
>JBDKJN010000360.1:0-11939 GCA_039796595.1 Bacteroidota bacterium | reverse complement strand
AAAAGTCGTCTAAATTGACTGTAAAAAGATAAAAAGGAGTACTTATATTCGCGCCCCGCGAAAGATCTTGTTTTTCGGGGGCTGCTTTTTTTGACCATATCAAACCAGAACAATGAAACGTTTTTTATTAATGGTGTTGGGAGCAATGAGCTTTTTTATAGCCAACGCTCAAGTGCAAACGATTAACACAAAACTGTACCGCTATCGTACAGATCTGACTGATAAAGAATATTGGGATATTGACCGCATCAATTATATGCCCAAGGAAGATTGGGCGCTTTACGCGGCAGATCCACGTTTTGATGCTGACAGTGTAGTATATCTGCGCGACAAATGGAAGCAAAACAACAACCGTCCTGGGACATTGAAAACTACACCAGCAGAGGCGGCATGTTATTGGATCAATCCAGATAACAGCTATACCCACCCAAACCCAACCAACTGGCCAGGTAGTCCGGGCAATTCCACCGACAACTTTTCGGGTGTGATCAATTTGGGCTGGAATTTCAATTTTTTCGGACAGAACTTTAATCAGGTCGTTATTACTACCAAAGGAACAATTGCCCTGGGTAATGCTGGATACATTGACTTCTTGCCTTCTTCATTTCCAACACCGCTGGGCAATGAAACAACGCAACAGCACGATCATATCTGTGCGTTCTGGAGCGACTTTGATTTTGGAGCAACTGGTGAGTTGTACTACAAGGTAACGAGCAACGCACTTTATTTGAACTATATGGATGTCGGTTACTGGCCTGTTCAGGGAGACAAAACCAATAGCTTCCAAATCATCATCTGTGCTGACGGCAGTGGTGTTTTACCTGACGGCAATAACGTTCAATTCACCTACCTTGATATGCAATGGGCGAACAGCCAGATCAGCGGCGCCGTTGGAGGGTTTAATGCCAATGCAAATATGGCTATCGTGGGCGCTGACCGTGTAAGCGGTAATGCGGGTTACACTTTTGGTCGATATAACTTAAATAACGACGTCTTTAACGGACCATTTGGTATCAACGCAAATCAGCAGGATGGTGTAGATTGGTTGGACGGGCGCGTGATCAATTTCAATACTTCCATCAGCAATTTGAGCAATAATATTCCTCCGGTGGCTATCGAAGACGCGACACTTTGTGATACGACTTTTTTGTGTCAAGGAGAAATAGTAGAATTCGACTTTGCCTACACGGCGCCTGAAAGTACCCAAAACGTAACGCTCACTACTAGCGTGGTTGGCTCGGGATTCAGCAGCACTATTCAAAGCCTGACCAATAGCTCTCAGTTGGTCGATGCGACATTCACGGCTGGCCCAGGCAATATTGGAAACAATGTTGTAACCATTACCGGTGTAGATAACGGCACCCCCAATGCAACAACAACCCAATCGTATGTTTTTGTCGTCACCAGCAATGTAGCTGAGCCCATTACAATTACGGGCCCTACTTCATTCTGTGCGGGGGGAGAAACGATATTGACGGCAACGGATGGTTTTGAATCCTACCTCTGGTCCAATTTTGACACCGACAATGAGACATCTGTAGACGATGGCGGTGAAATCTCGGTTATTGGTTTTGCCAATGGCTGTGAGTCAGAAGCTTCTGTGTTTTTAGATGAAACACCACCATTTATTCCAGCTCTTGACACGGATAATGAACCACTGGTTTTGTGTCCTGGTGAAACTGGTAGCTTTTGTGTGATTGGTGATTGGAACTCAACCGAGTGGACAGTTTTCGAAGGATTTGATGGCGAATTTGTTCCTGGTTCTCCAACAGACGAGGCATGCGTAAGTGTGACGGGCAATATTCAAGGGTATTATGAGGTCATTGTAACAGACGAAAACGGTTGCGAGGGAAGAAATATCCAGTACGTTCAAGTGGTGAACAACTTCATTGACGAAAGCAATGAAGCCAACAATGGCAGTTACTGTGATGCCTTGACGCCAGTGACCTTTGAAGGCGGATACAGCAATCCACCAGCTGACAACTTAGTCATTTATGGCTTGAGTACGAACTCAGCGGGTTGGCAAGGTTCATATATCAATGTGACGATCTTTCCAGCGGGCGGAGGAGCACCAGAAACAACTTTCCTCACAACGTTTAATACGTTCACATTGTTTGACGACCTTTTGATAGGTGTTGGTGACAGTATTGTTATTGAGTATTTTGCCAATGGCAACAACTTCCAGGGAAATTCGCTTTGGGTGATCAACTGCGGACAAAATTCTCCTACCATTATCGATGCTCCGTTGACTACTGGAATTGTATATGCAGCAATGAGTACATGCACAAGCGAACCGTTAATGGGAACATGGACGGTAACAGGTCCAGCGGGTTGGACATTTGATAACAACGGTTTTTACGATGGCACCTTCACGCCTGGCGATTATGGCGTTTACAACTTGTGTTTTAGCGCTCCGGATTGCAGCACAGACAACTGTTATGAGTTGATCTATACCTCCACGCCAAGTATTGCTACCACGCAGAATGACATTGTATTGTGTAATCAAGAGACTGTTACAGCAACTGCATTTCTGGATGATCCTGTAGGCACATCAACGATCACCTGGAGTGGACAAGGTGTCGTGGCCTCAGGTGATGGATTGAGCGCAACGGTTGGTCCATTCGGCAATGCTTATGTAACGACGAATGTAACCGTTACAGCTACAAACGGTTGTGGTACGGACAGCGATGGTTTTGAAGTGGTATATCAGCCGCAAGTAGCGACACCGACCCTAACCAACGCGCTTGTATGTCCAGGTGGCACAACACTTTTGGATCCAATTCCTGCAGCTCAAGACAATGCGGCAATCACGTATTTATGGATTCCAGGCGGCCAACAGACATCAACCATCACGGCATCTGAAGGGTCTTATACTGTAACAGTTGACAACGATTGTAGCAATCCCGTGACGGTGAATGTTGAAGTTACTGAAGCGGTGGCGCCAAACGTATTGGATTCATCTGATCCATCCATTTTGGAATGTGATGACAATACAGTTACGCTGTCGGTTGAGGTTGCTAACCCAAACAACTATACCTACACCTGGAACAACCAGCAAGGCACGAGCACTTTGACGGTAACCAACGATGGAGAGTATTGTTGGACCGTTGAGGATATCGCTGGTTGTAATTTGATCGAGTCGGGCTGTACCACAGTTGACATTAGCCAGGCGCCGCAAGTCAGCAGCGCTGGTAGTAATGAGGAATTGACCTTATGTCCTGGAGAGTGCGAGCAATTGAGTTTGGGTGCTTCAGGCGAGAACATCACGTATTCATGGGTTGGCAATTGTGGCGGTTTCACGATTTCAAATGGCGGCGACGATGCAACATTTTGTGCAGATAATGTCCCTGTTTCATGTTTGGGATCAAGCTTGGTGATGACCGGAACTGCGAGCAATGGTTGTGGTAGTGATCAAGCTACTTTTGTAGTATTGCCCGATGCATGTGCGATCACTGTTCCAAACATCATGTCGCCCAATAATGACAATAAAAATGATACATTCTACATCTTGGGATTGGAGAAGTATGAAGGCGTAGAACTGCGGATATTCAACCGTTGGGGCAAATTGGTCTTTGAAACGGACAGTTATGACAATGACTTCAGCGCGCGAGATTTGTCAGACGGAATTTATTTCTACACCATGGTCTTGCCTTATGGCCGTCAAACAGAGTATGAGGGAACGCTACAAGTGGTGCGCTAATCACCAATTGATCAGATACTTTATAAAGAGGAGCGCACAGCTCCTCTTTTTGTTTTCTAAAGATACAGAACGAGGTTGGATTGGATGCTTGAAAAGGAAGAGCGACGTTCAACTATTTGCATTGTCGCTCAGAAGGTTGTAACTTGCACGCGGTTTGGCGGGTGTTTTAAGCCAACCATTAATTTTATAACTATTTTAAGTTAGTCTTTAACACACAAGCACACATGAAACAGTAAGCAGTTGCCCACATATAGCATCGGTTCACTAGTCTGTTGTGAGGTTTGTTTATTTGACTGACCACCATCACATTTATGTCTGAATTAAAAGGAGCAACAAGACTTGGAAAAGCTGCTACCACCTTGGGGGTGAGTAAAGACACCATCGTGGAGTTTTTGGGCAAACAGGGAATTGCTGTAGCGAATGATCCAATGGCCAAATTGGATGAACGTGCTGTCGATCTCATAGTATCGGAATTTGCCAGTGATGCTGCTGCTAAGGAAAAAACAGTAGCTGCAGCCAAGTCAACGCGTGAATCACGTGCTACAATTACTTTGCAGGATTCAAGAAAGAAGAAGGGAGATACAGTTGAAGAAGAGGAGCGTGAAATAGATTATTCACGCTTCAAGCGCAAGGTGGAAGATCAGCCTGTGGTGGCAAAGAAAAAGGCAACTGAGCCAAAAGAAGAGCCGGTAGCTCCAAAGGCGGAAGTCGTTGAGCCAGAAGCTCCAGTAGTCGTGCCCGTTGAGGAGAGTGCTGAAGAAGATAAAAAATCGGAAGTAAAAGTCGTTGGAAAGATTGACCTTTCTAGCCTTGAAAAACCGAAAGCCAAAGGCCGTAAAAAGAAAGAGGAAGTAGTCGAAGAGGTCGCGCCAGCAGAAGCGAAAGCAGAGCCTGTACAGGTTGAGCCTGCGGTGATCGAAACACCGGAGATTCCTGCACCAGTTGAGAAGGAAATCATTCGTGTCAATGTGGAAAAACTCACAGGACCGAAGGTGATTAATAAAATCGTATTGCCAACGGCACCGGAGAAAAAGAGCGCCCCATCTCAAAATGCAAACAACGCCAACGACAAGAAAAAGCGTAAGCGTGTCGGAAAGGTGGATGTTCAAAAACAACAAGAGATTGACAAACGCCAACAGCGCTTCACACCGAAGCCAGCAGATGCGCCGAAGAACGATCTCAACGAGGCAGAAATTCAGAAACAAGTTCGCGATACACTGGCACGACTAGGATCGCAGGGTAAATCGAAATCATCGAAGTTTAGAAGAGATAAGCGCGACTTTAATGCAAAGCGTGCTGAAGAGGAGATGCAGCGTCAACAGGCTGAAAACGCCGTGTTGAAACTTACTGAATTTGTAACGGTAAGCGAATTGGCTACCATGATGGATCGTCAACCAACAGAGATCATCAAGGTTTGTATGCAATTGGGCATTTTTGCATCGCTTAACCAACGATTGGACGCGGAAACAATTAAGATTATCTGCGAAGAATTTGGTTACGAATTAGAGTTTGTCAGCGCTGAAGTGTCAGAAGCCATTGCTGAAGAGGAGGACGAAGCAGAAGATTTGACAACACGACCACCGGTGATTACAGTTATGGGTCACGTTGACCATGGTAAAACATCGTTGCTTGACTTTGTACGTAAAACAAACGTGATAGCGGGCGAATCCGGAGGCATCACTCAGCACATCGGTGCTTATAGCGTGACGTTGCCAAGTGGTAGAAAAATCACCTTCCTCGATACACCAGGTCACGAAGCGTTTACTGCGATGCGTGCACGTGGTGCTCAGGTTACTGACATGGCAGTTATCGTGATTGCAGCTGATGACAGTGTGATGCCACAAACCAAAGAGGCGATCTCTCACGCTCAGGCGGCGGGTGTTCCTATGGTTTTTGCGATTAACAAGGTAGATAAACCCGAAGCTCAGCCCGATCGTATTCGCGAACAATTATCTGCTATGAATATCTTAGTAGAAGAGTGGGGAGGTAAATTCCAAAGCCAGGAAATCTCAGCCAAGAAAGGGATGAATGTCGACTCGCTTTTGGAGAAAGTGCTGTTGGAAGCAGACATGTTAGAGCTTAAAGCCAACGCGAAAAAACGCGCCGTTGGTACAGTTATAGAATCGTCGTTGGACAAAGGTCGCGGCTATGTGACCACTGTTCTTGTGTCAGGCGGTACACTGCGTGTTGGGGATGCCATCATTGCAGGTCAATACAGCGGTCGTGTAAAAGCCATGTTCAACGAACGCGGACAAAAGGTGGAAGAGGCTGGACCAGCAACTCCTGTTTCACTCTTAGGCTTCGAAGGCGCACCAAATGCAGGTGACAAATTCAACGTGATGGAAGATGAGCGTGAAGCAAGATCTATCGCCGTTAAACGCCAGCAATTGCAACGCGAGCAGAGCATGCGCACGAAGAAACACCTCACTATCGAGGAGATCGGACGTCGTATTGCGTTGGGCGATTTCAAAGAATTGAACTTGATTGTGAAGGGCGACGTGGATGGATCAGTAGAAGCATTGACCGATTCATTGCAAAAATTGTCGACCGAAAAAATACAAGTACGCATCATCCACAAGGGTGTTGGTCAAATCAGCGAGAGCGACGTGCTTTTGGCAAGTGCATCGGATGCGATCATCATTGGTTTCCAGGTTCGACCAAGCGGCAGTGCGCGTAAATTGGCGGAAACAGAGGAGATACAGATCAAGTTGTACAGCATCATCTACAAGGCTATCGAGGATGTCCGCGAAGCAATGGAAGGGATGTTGTCGGCCAAAATCGAAGAACAAATTGTGGGTACTGCAGAGGTACGCGAGGTGTTCAAGATCACCAAAGTGGGTACAGTCGCAGGTTGTTATGTCTTGGACGGCAAATTGTTACGTGGCAACAAAATCCGCCTTATCCGCGATGGTATTGTGGTCTACTCGGGCGAGTTGGGATCACTCAAGCGCTTCAAGGACGATGTTAAAGAAGTTGCACGTGGTTACGAATGCGGCTTAAACATTGATCGCTTCAACGATTTGCGTGAAGGCGACCAAATCGAATCGTACGAAGAAGTAGAGGTGAAACAAACGCTTTAGACCAATTCGCATGAAGAGGCATATTCCCAATCTGCTCACACTGGGCAATTTGGTTTCAGGTACCGTGGCCTTGATTTTAATGGCCGACCGACCCGTTGAAACCATGGGCTATATACCGGGTTTGCTTTTTCTCGCTGCTTTTTTCGATCTATTGGACGGTGCAATTGCGCGGGCCTTGGGCGTTTCAGGCGACATGGGCAAACAGTTGGATTCGTTGGCCGATGTAGTCAGCTTTGGCTTGGTACCAACCTTTATTGTCTACCGAATGTTGGAGTCGTGTTTGCCTCCCGAGTGGATTTTCCTTCGCTGGATTGCCGTAATTCACGTATGTGCTGCGGCTTATCGTTTGGCACGTTTCAATATTAGCACGGATCAAACGACAGACTTTTTAGGTATGCCTTCTCCTGCACATGGACTCTTTTGGGCATCAGTTGCATTGTCCATGCACGAGCGCGATTGGTCGGTGGTACTGGGTTATGGAACGTGGACTGGCGTGCTTCTCTTTTTATCCGTGATTACCGCCTGGCTGATGGTGAGTAAAATGCGGATGTTCTCTTTCAAATTCAAACCAGGAGGCTTTGCAGCGAATCGGATACCGTTTATTTATGTGGGTTTATTGCCGGTGGTTGCAGTGGTAGGATTGTTGTGTCTGCCCGGAATATTAACTACTCTGGTCGTAGGGATTTTACTCTATATGGCCTTGTCAGGCGTGTATGCGCTGCAACGCTGATCTAGCCCTATTCAATAGTTGAATTTCTAACGCGCGCGTAAACGCAGAAGCATCTGTTGCGCAATGAAATGCGCAAAAGATTACAAAGAATTTCTTTGAGAAGTGTTTTTTGGAGTTAAAAAAGACTCAGGTTATGCGGTTGGCGTAACAGTAAACGAATACGACTCCATGATTTCGTTGCACAACAATTTTTTGCAAGCGCTTTCTACCTTGGATTCTGCTTCTTTTTGGTCTTTGGCATCAACGTGCAAGTGAATGTTTTTGCCAATCCGAACGTTGGATATTTCACTAAGACCGAGGTTCTTCATTGATCCTGTAACTGCTTTGCCTTGTGGGTCGAGAAGCGCCTCTAACGGCATGATTTGAATGGAAGCTTTGAAATTCATGCGGCGAAGTTAACCAAATTTTTCAGACAAAAACGGGGTAGCCGGAGTGCTTTGGCGATGTTGAGTGAAACAATGGTTCGCCATGACTTTGCGGCCATTTGAAAGAGCGTTGAATGAGAGCCGATTGGAGTCATTTTGAGTGCTGGAAAAAGGCGATAAGTAAGTTGAGTTTCTAGATCGCACAAGGAAGCAAAAAAATAGAGCCTTTTCACACGTTTTGTTTGGCATCAAATTGCTCGACATCAATGGGAAACACTAGGATTTGAGTGATTTGGAGGCGACAAGTTAAATAAAACTTAAGTGTATTGTTAACACGGCTGAAAATAGGTCGATTTTCCTTACATTTGTTGTCCTTCCGTTTTATTGCGGGAGAAGTGTGCTTTTTTGTAAACCTTATTGATCAAAAAAATGACCATGAGAAATATTCTACTTTCTCTATTTGCTCTATGTGTGAGCGGAATCACCATCGCACAAACCACCATTGCTTCTGAAGCTTTTGAGAACACGTTAACGTTGTTTTCGGTGACTTCGGGTACCGCGAATTATTACAATGGTAACTCGGCTGCTGCGGATGGACCAGCATCATCACCCTTTGCTGCTGTTGGAACATATGCTATTGGTAAATCAAACGCCACTCTTGGAATAACAACGAGTGCTGTTTCAACTGTGGGTTACACAGGCATTTCAGCGTCTTTTCGATTAGCTTCTTTTTCCCTAGGCAGTACCGGCAATGGTGCTGATGCAGGCGACATAGTTACCGTTGAGGTGAGCCCAGACAACGGCACTACATACTATAGCACCGTTAGGGTTTTAGGTAATTCGAATGCTTATTGGAGTTATTCTGGTGGTACAGGCAATGCCTCTACTGCATATGACGGTAACACTACACCAGTTGATTTCGCTCCGGCTGGTGGCGGGTCACGTACAACGGATGGATACAGTACGGTTACAATTACCGGATTACCGGCGGTGAGTCAATTGCGCGTCAGAATTACAATGCTGAATACCAGCGCCAACGAAAGATGGACGGTTGATGATTTTAAAGTGCAAGGAACATTGGCGGCACAAAGCTTCCGCACCATCACCTTCACTGGGGCAGCTTCGGACTTTAGCACTGGAGAGCGCTTCTCCGCTGCCGCTGCCAGCACGGATTATTACATGACCTTTGATGCGACCTACTTGTACATCGGAGCCTTCCGCACATCTGGTACTTTTGGTAGTAGCGACAACTTTGCAGTGTACATCGACACCGATCCGCGCAGCACTCCTGCCAGTGGAAATGGAACAACCGCGGGACGTAATTTTAACAACGTCACGCCGACTCTTCCGTTCAATGCGGACTACACGTCCTATACAGAACAGAGTTATACCGACCCCTTGAACCGTTTCAATGGCTCATGGGCCTCAACAGGTGTTACGCCAACGGTCTTTACGAATACTACATGCCGCGAGGTGCGTATTGCATTGAGCGATTTGGGCAACCCGTCATCCGTTTATGTCACCATGTGGATGGGATACAATGGAGGTATTTTCTCCAATGCGCCCGGTACCAATGTTGCTGCTTCCAGCACACCAACCATCGCAGGTTATTTTGGTAGTTTCCCGATCTACAAGGCGGGTATCAATCCAACAACTTATCGCTCGCATAACACCTCAGCCGCTAACGGTGGAGGAACAGCGATCAGTGACCTTACACTTACAGCCAACGGTAATATTGCCGATGACTATGGCGACATCACCATCAGCAATGCTGCAGTTGGTACGGTGAGTATTGCGAACGCTTCTTTCAGTGGTAGTCTAACACTTAACAACACGTCAACAGTTGCCTTGGGCACCAATAAACTCAACGTTGGCGGACGCGGAGTTGGCGGTACTGCGGGTCGTATCGTCATGAACAATACATCTGCTACTTCCATCGACGGCACCAGCACTGCGGGTACCGTAAATTTCTTGGGTGTTGGACAGGTCAGTGGTACAAACTCAGCGCGAACATTTGGTACAAATAGTTCTGTGACCTTGAGCGGGGGAGTAGATTTTACTTCGAGCGCCACGAACATCAATGGTATTTTACAAATCAATGCAGGGGGTTTCGTCGACACCAACGCTCCAACGTATGGCAGTGCATCAACATTGATATACAACAGCGGTGGCACTTATACTGCAAGTACAGAATGGACTGCCAATGCCGCTTCAGGCACGGGTGTACCGGCGAATGTTACAATTGGTAACGGCGTCAATACTACACTTAGCTTTGGAACTTCTACACAATATAGAAGAGCTACAGGAACCATGACCATTAGTGCGAGTAGTGGTTTGACACTGTCATCGGCTTCGGGCGGAGACTTGCAATTGGGCGGAAACTATGTCAACAATGGAACCTACACGCCAAACTCCAGAGCCATTTTCATGAATGGTAGTTCAGCACAAACCATTGGAGGAACTTCAGCGTTGTCCTTCCCATACTTGATTATCAATAATGCTGCTGGAGTTTCATTGCTGAATGCTGTTACAATTAATAATCCGGGTACTTTGACATTAACTTCGGGTACGTTGAGTTTAGGCAGCAACAACTTGACCATGACAAGTGGCGCAACATTTTCAGGAGCGAGCACATCAAGTTATATCCGTACCAACGGAACAGGTACATTGATTCAAACTGTGGGCGGCACTAACGTTACTTATCCAGTAGGTAATGCAACCTACAACCCAATTTCATTCTCCAACAGTGGCACGAGTGACACACATAACGTTCGTGTCGTTGATGGGGCATTACCAGCCGCGAATGATGTAACCTACACGATCAATCGTCGCTGGGAAATATCAGAAGGTACGACTGGCGGCAGTGTCATCACGCCTGCGTTGACGTACAACAGTGGCGACGAAAACAACGCCACCAACTGGGCGGCAGGAGCTCAGAATTACGTGGGCTTGTACAATGGAAGTTCTTGGTCACAAGTCACTGGTACACACGCAGGAGCTGGACCATTCACGGTAACGGCTGGCGCTTCATTGTCACCATCTACAGCGACTTATTCATTAGGCTTGGGTCGCGATGCGGGCTTAGGTGCTGCACCTCCAACCATTTCAAGCATCAGCGTTGCTGCACCAGGTTCTGGCACTAGCGGTTATGTAGGAACAACGGTTACTGTTACAGGTACCAACCTTGCTTCGGTAACCACGGTGAAAGTGGGTGGAAGCAGTGGAACAGCAGTGACTATAGCTTCTCAAAATAGCACAACGATTACGTTTACTGCGATCAACCTCAGTGGACAGATTTATGTAGAGAATGGCGCGGGCAATGCGACCAGCGCTTCATCGTATACGAATCTCGGATATATCACAACAACGAGTGGGGTGTACACCACAGCGGCCACTTGGTTGGGTAATGCCGTGCCTCCAGCAAGCAATAATGTAACCATCGCTCACGCGGTCACTCTTGCAAGTTCAGCAAATGCTGCGGCTAACATGACGATCAACGCCGCAAGTTCATTTACGATTTCTGGAGCCGCGGGTGCGATTACAGTAAATAACATTACGAACGATGGAACTTTAGCATCGAGCGGGGCAGGAACAATTACCATTGCGGCTGCTGGTGTTTTGACCAACAATGGCACAGCGTCCATGGCAGCGGGTGCCGTCACTTATGCGGGAGCAGGAACTGTAGCCGGATCGGCAGCTACGAGTTTCTTCAACTTGAATTTGAATGGTGGTTTAACGGTCACTACTGTTCCAACTGTAAACAACAACTTGACACTGAACAGTGGAGGGTTTTTGAGCGCTGCCTTGACCTATGGCGCATCATCCACCTTGATATATAATACCACTGGCTCATACGGAATTAGCAATGAATGGACAGGCAACAGTACCACAGCTGGAACGGGTATACCTCAGAACGTTACGATTCAAAATAGCACTACGGTGACCTTCCCAACCACGAATCGCGGATGTGCAGGTAACTTCACAATTACCTCGGGTAGCGCTACTTTGAATGGCACCTCGGGTGACTTATATGTCGCAGGAAACTTTACCCACAATGGAACTGC
>JBDKJN010000359.1:0-8539 GCA_039796595.1 Bacteroidota bacterium | reverse complement strand
CCAGTGAAGAAGGATTTCTCACTTCCATGATGTCATCAACGCTAACACTATTGCTGGTGGTGACATTCAGACCTTGAGTTGCTAAGTCACGACCCAAACCAAAGATATCATTGTTGTACCCAGGCTCATTGTAATACAAGTGAACCGATGAGCTTGCGGCCAAACCATACTTCACAGCCAAATAGGTCTGAATTTGATTGCGTTCGGTAGATGTCAGCACGCGATTGTAAACGATGATCTCTGAAATATATCCATTAAATCCAGCTGTGTTACTTCCACGGCCGATTTGGCCAATTCCTGTTTGAGCAGTAATTGTTCCACCTGATCCTGTAACTTGTTTTTCTACCCCATCTTGTGTAAGAGTCACCCGGCGAGTTGCAGTGGAACTATAATCAGTCCACATAGCGGTTGCCGGTTCATTAGCACCTGCATAGCCAGTGATCGTGCCGCGGCTTGACCCGGTTGGCAAAGTTAGATTCGATTGTGAACTTTGCCGGAAACCCAAAGATAAGTTACCATTGCTGGAAACCCCTGGGTAAATTCCAATGAAATAGTTGAAAATGTTCGATGTCGCACGTTGAGTTACCGCAAAAATGGTAAACTCTCCATTTGCAATGGAGGATAAATCCAATTCTAGAAATCTTGGACCTCCGTTAGTATAGATCGCTGGCAAACCATTGACTACACTTGAATGATAGACAGGTTGCTTACTTGAAGTGGCCATTGTAGCATTCCTGCCGTTACCACTTTGATCACTCCACGATGAAATATTTGCACCATTGGTGGTGGTGGATGTTCCTGCGTCTGCTTTTAACCAGACTTGTAATCCTGAACTAACTCCTCCCGGTGACTGCGCTGCCATTAAGGCACAAATGGCTGTTGTGATTAAAACACTGACGAGCCTTTTAATCTCTCTCTTCATTGTTGAACTTGTTAGGTTATGGATAAATAGTACTTTATCCAAGGGGTTTCTACGGCAGAGATATCGCCTTGTTGCAAAATCAGAAAGAAATATTTCAGAAATTAAATTTTTAAAATAGCTCTAAGGTGACGCAAGGTTCAGGAACTAGGTGTGCGAATGACCATGATCTGATTTTCAAATGACCTTAAGCTGTAATGGCACATCAATGAATACGCCTTTGAAAAAATAGAGAATACTTAGAAAGCAACAGGGCAACCACGAAGATTGCCCTGCCTAACCTAACTTTAAACAAACATCACCAGGGGTGACGTTTACCTTTCATATTTTAATGGATCGAATCCAGGTCTAGTCAATTTAAGAATTCTGCACACTGCAGACTATTCTATGCGCAAATATAATAAAAAAAAACCATTTTTCAATACAAAAATTCACCAAACCCGTAATTCCTTGATTTTCAACACATGATCTGTGCGGCCAAAGAAGCATTTCCCGCAATTGAGGGCAAATTTGCGGTCTCACACATTTCCACCGGACAAACCTTAATTTCGTGCACCCTACTCGGCGATTCGCTTATTTTTGACCCGGTCAAACCACACTACATTCCTTGTGCACGTACGCTCAAACTCAGAATAGCTTATGAGAGGCCATGCCACCGAAAGCCTCAATGGCATTATTATTCGCATTATCCCCTATAAAGATCATGTACAAATCGTTAAGGTTTTTACAGAACACCACGGGCTGATGAGTTTTTCGGTACGTATCAGCAAATCCAAAACAGGCATTCAGCGCCATGTTTGCCATGTAATGAATCTTGTTGAAATAGAGGCCAATATCAAAGAGAATAACGAATTGCAAACGGCACGCAACATGCGTTTGTCAGCCCCTTTGTCCGCTATACCCTTTGACCCAAACAAAAGCGCTATGATCCTTTTTTTGGGAGAATTACTTTCCAAAACCTTACCGGATCAATACCACAACAAACCCCTATTCAAATTCCTGTATGATGCGGTTCTTTTGCTAGACGATTCTGACTCTATCCAAAACTTTCATTTGTGGGCTACCATGGAAATCATTCGTCACTATGGATTTTACCCCACCCCACCCAGCGCTTCCGAGGTAAGAGTTTTCGATCTACTGGAAAACGAATTTCGATCAGATCGGCCTTTGCACCCTTTTTACATCGAACATGAGGAGACCATTTTGTTGCAATCATTGCTTGACAAAGACTGGAGTGAGGCTCAATTTGTAGTGGCCAACGGAACCGCCAGAAAAAACCTACTCAATGGATTGCTCCAAATGGTGAATCTGCAGCTGGAACTCAAAGTCAATTACAAAGCCCTCGACGTTTTGCATCAAGTTTTCCACGATTAAGCAATTCCCTTGTATTCAGCGGCCGCCAAAATTACCTTTGTCCACCATGCAATTTCAAGATGTTATAGGCCAAGAAGAGGTGAAGAGCCGTCTGCGCAAGTCGTTCGAAGAGGGACGCTTGGCTCATGCACTCATGCTGTTGGGCCCTGAAGGCTCGGGCTGTTTGCCATTGGCATTGTCCTTTGTACAGTACATTGCATGTCCGAATAAATCGACCACCGATAGTTGTGGGCAATGCGCCACATGTCGTAAAATCGAGGCATTGAATTTCGCTGATTTACATTTTAGCTTCCCTTATTTTAATAAATCAAGCTCCGGTGAAAACGTCTGTGCCGATTGGATGACCGAATTCAGAGGTGCAGTGCTTGAGGAAGCATACTTAGATGTTGATTTGTGGCGCAGTCAAATCACAAAAGACAATAAGGTCCTTCAGATCTCAGTAGATGAAGCCGGAGACATCGTTCGCCGCCTGTCGCTGCACAGCTATGAAGGTGGTTATAAATTCCAAATCATTTGGATGGCTGAGTTTTTACGGGTCGACACCGCCAATAAACTCTTAAAAATCATTGAAGAGCCGCCACCAAAAACCCTTTTTATACTGATCGCTGCTGCGTCCGAGCAAATCCTTCCAACGATTCTGAGTCGAGTGCAGGTTGTTCGTGTACCCCGTTTGTCGGACGATACCATACATCAATCGCTACTTCAACAAGGAGTGGAAGAGGTCAAAGCCAGCGGGATAGCTCATTATGTCTATGGTGATTGGCTAAAAGCGAATGCCTTGCTCACCAATGAGAATCCAGACGAACAATACACCCTCCAATTCCAAGACTGGATGCGTAAGTGCTACAAAAAGGATGTTTTGGGTCTTATTCGATGGTCAGAAGCCATGAATGATTTAAAACGGGACGATAAAAAGTACTTTTTGCAGTATGCGATGGATCAAGTTCGTCAAAACCTGATTCGAAATTATACGGGAGAAGATTTGACTCGCCTCAATCCAATGGAGAAGGATTTTTCCGACAAATTCGCGCCTTTCATCAACGACCTCAATGCTGAGGAAATGCTCGAACGCCTCCAACAGGCCTATCGAGATGTAGACCGCAACGTGAATACTAAGATCTTGTTTTCGGACCTCAGTTTCAAACTCCACTACCTCTTAACCACCAAGGCGTAGGTCAAAAAGTGGACGGTCAAGGGGTAATGGTTGAAATCCTTGAAAAAAATTTGAAGATTGACCCATCTTTTGATGTACGTTTGAATGATGCCTGATGGATCCTATTAATGATCCATAAATCAGACATACAGTACAATTCAACCCGGATATACAGGGATTGAAACAATATATATAGCGACGAAGAAAATGGGATGTGGAAATTGTTCCAGTCACGGCGGAGGACTCCCCAATGGCTGTAAAAATAATGGTGCGTGTGGCACCTACGGATGTAACAAATTGGAGGTTTTTGATTGGCTAAGTGGAATAGAATTACCTGCCGGTCAGAAACCATTTGATGTTGTTGAGGTACGTTTCAAAAACAATAGAAAAGGCTTTTATCGCAACTCCTCCAATCTGGAATTGATGGTTGGTGATGTGGTGGCCGTTGAAGTTTCTCCAGGACATGATATTGGTGTTGTCAGCTTGGTAGGTGAATTGGTTCGTGTTCAAATGGCTCGTAAAGAAGTCAGAGACAATTACGAAATCAAAAAAATCTTCAGAAAAGCAAAACAAGAGGACATCGACAAATGGCAAGAATGCCGCAAATCTGAACAAGAGGTCATGATGCGTTCGAGGACAATCGCCCGCACCCTTGGATTGGAAATGAAAATCAGCGATGTTGAATTTCAAGGTGACCGGACTAAAGCAACATTTTTCTATACTGCCGAAGATCGCGTCGATTTTCGCGAATTGATCAAACGCTTTGCTGAGGAGTTTCGCGTTCGTATCGAAATGCGCCAAATCGGGTATCGTTATGAAGCAGCGAGATTAGGGGGTATCGGGTCGTGTGGCCGTGAATTGTGTTGCTCATCGTGGTTGACAGATTATAGAGCCGTAAGCACAAGTGCTGCACGTTATCAGCAACTCAGTTTAAACCCAGCTAAATTGGCTGGTCAATGCGGTAAGCTCAAGTGTTGCCTCAATTATGAGCTAGACATGTACGTTGAGGCGCTCAAAGATTTTCCATCGGTGAATGTGAAGCTCAAGCTTCCAAAAGGAACCGCAGTGCATATGAAAACCGATATCTTCAAGCGTGAAATCTATTATGTCTATGAAGGGCAGTACAGTGAAGCTCCAATAGCATTAAGTGTTGAAGCAGTGAAAGAAATCATTCATCGCAATAAACAAGGATTAGATATCGGAGACGTAGAAGAATATCTTGTAGTTGAAGAAGTGGAACAAAAAGAGACCGACTTTGCACAAGTTGTAGGGCAAGATAGTCTTACCCGTTTCGATCGAAATAAGAAATCCAACAACAAGAATAAGAACCGCGGTTCACGCGATAAACGCAACAATCGCGACAATAGCTTCGCCAAAAAGGATGGCAATCCAAACGCATCACGTCCTGAGCGAAGTGAAGTTAAAAAGGATCGTCCACAGCGCCAGGACAATCGCCCATCAGGGCCACGCCCCAACGACAAAAGGGACAATAAATCCAACGACGCCAATCCAAAAGAAAACAGAAAACAGGAGAATAAACCACAGGACAACAAACCGCGTGGCAACAAACCCAATGGTAATCGACCGACCCGTCAGGACAGACCTCCACGTGATAACAACTCGAATTCCAACGGCAACCCCACCAATTCAAGCAACGCATGATAACTAGAATTCAATTGACCGTCGTCGCCTTATTCAGTATTCTATTGATCAGCTGTGACGATTCGGTTGTATTCGAAGAGAATAAAACAATTGACGGAGGTGTTTGGAAAAACACGGAAAATGTCCACATGCAGTTCAACATTTCCGACACCGTTTCATTCCATGACTTCTACATCAATTTTCGCAACGGGGAGGAATATGCTTATTCGAATATCTATGTTTTCATGGAAATGGAATTTCCAAATGCGAAGAAAAGCATCGACACCATCAATTGTTACTTGGCCGATCCAACAGGGAAATGGTTGGGTACCGGAGTAGGAAGCCTGTATGACCAACGTTTTAAGATTAGACATCGCAAACAATTTCCTTTAGCTGGCAGATACACCGTAACCATTCGTCAGGCCATGCGAACGCCTGAACTAGAGGGTATTTATGACGTCGGCTTTCGCGTAGCGAAAAGCGAGTAGCACCAGCTATTCCGCAAGAGCATCCAACTCTTCATTTTGCATCTCCCATTGTTGCATGGTCTTCTCGAGTTGTTTTTTCAAAGTCTCGTATTGTACAAGGGCTGCTTCTGATTTTGCCTTATCGCTATAATCTAGGTTGGCTAAAACGTCATCCATCGCTTTAATTTCCTCTTCCAGACGATTGATTTCTTTTTCGTTCTTTTCGATAGAAGACCTCAATTTTTTGCGCAATTTTTCCCTTTCCTTTTCCTCCTCTCTTGATACCACAGCCGAACTTTCATTCGGTTGCACAGGAAGTTCCACTTTCTTCTGCTTAACCGCCTTCTCGAATTGCGCAATGGATTCAGCTCGCTTTTCTTTCAAGAAATCCAAAACATTACCTTCCCACACCTTCAATCGATCTGGCATGATTTCATACACAAGTTGTGTCAATCCGTCTAAGAAGTCACGGTCATGGGAAACCACAAGCATGGTACCATCGTATTTCATCAACGCTTGTTTCAATACTTCCTTGCTCGCCAAATCCAAGTGGTTCGTAGGTTCGTCCAACACCAAAAAATTATACGGTTGAAGGAGTAGTTTACACATCGCCAAACGCGCTTTTTCTCCTCCACTAAGTACCTTCACCTTCTTATCGATATCGTCACCACTGAACAAGAACGCTCCCAATAACGAACGTACACTTTTGCGAATATCACCCACCGCTTCGTCGTCGATGGTTTGAAACACCGTTTTATCGCCATCCAAAATATCGGCTTGGTTCTGCGCGTAGTAGCCTACACTTACAGAATGCCCCTTTTGCATGTCGCCTTCGTGTGGTTCCATTCCCATAATCATCCGAATCATGGTCGATTTACCCACACCATTTTTCCCAACCAAAGCAATCTTTTGACCGCGCACAATTTCCATCTCCACGCCGCGGAACAATCTCAAATCACCATAGGCCTTGCCCAAATGTTCGCCCCTCATGATCACTTTACCCGCATGCGGTGCAGGAGGAAACTGAATGCGCACTTTGGTGCTATCGAATTCATCTACCTCCACTTTCTCCAATTTGTCCAATTTGCGGATTAAGGTCTGGGCAAAGGCTGCCTTATCCTTTTTAGCGCGGAACTTATCGATAAGCTTTTGAGTATCCTCAATGTACTTCTGTTGATTTTTTGCTTCGCGCTCCTGACGTTCGATTTCGTCCTGACGCTGCACCATGTATTTGGAGTATGAAAATTTGTAGTCATACACGGTGGCCTTAGAAATTTCAATTGTTCTATTGGTCACATTATCCAAGAATGTACGGTCGTGCGAAATCAAAACAATGGCACCCGGATAATCGACCAAAAAAATTTCCAGCCATTCAATACTCTCAATATCCAAGTGATTGGTCGGCTCATCGAGAAGCAGTAAGTCCGGATTCTGAAGAAGTATTTTACCCAATTCAACACGCATTTTCCAACCACCACTAAATTCTTTCATTGGGCGCTTCAAGTCTGCTGAAACAAAACCCAATGCTTTCAATACCTTTTCTATTTTTTCCTCCACATTGGCCGAACCAATCAGGTCCAAACGAATGGAAGCCGCTTCCAATTGATCCAGTTTATTCGCATAATCGTCAGAAGTGTAATCCTCATGTACAGCAATTTCATTGCCCAAACGGTCAACCAATGCCTTTAACTCCTGCACTTCAGCGAAAGCAGATTTGGCCTCTTCGTAAACCGCGGCCTCTTCATTGTGGTGCATTTCCTGGGGTAAGTAACCCACAGTGGTGCCTTTAGCAAAAGCAACAGATCCTTCGTTAGGTCTTTGAATACCAGCGAGAGTCTTGAGCATTGTTGACTTGCCTGCACCGTTTTTACCAACCAGGCCAATTCGATCACGAGGTCCAATAAAGAAACCAATTTTCGAAAACAAAGTCCGAGAACCAAAATAAATACTCAAATTGCCGACTGTAACCATACTTTCATTGCCCGAACATTGGAATTTTTCAAAGCGGGTGCAAAAATACCGCTTCTAAGTCCTTGAGCAAAGGACAAAGACACCTTTGCTTCGAGATGAATACGAAATCGCGCTCAATACGACCATAGATCGTGTTCCAATTCGAAAAGTTGCTGTCTGATCCGCTCAGCTTCCAGTAGCGCATCTATGCCTTTGGCGTAATCCTCAATCGAACGATCGTACACATTGTCTTCTTTGACGATCTGAGCAGAGAATCGACGCATTACAAAGAGCTGGTCAAAAGAAACATGGGCCGCGGTATTGTGTCCAAAATCTACTTCGATTGGGGCAAACAGATAGCGGCATTCTGGATAATACAGCCAGAACAAAACACGGTTTCCTTTTATCTCCCCTGTCTCAGCATAAACCCTCACTATTGGCGCCAACCCTATGATTCGAATCTGTCGGCTTGAGCGCTGTTTATCGAAAAACCAATCCTCTTTGATGAGATACCCCACCACATCTTCAGCCCGCACGGGTTCCAGTTGCTCAAATGCCTCCATAGTTCCGTCTTCTAAGCTCTCTCTAAAACGGACAACGGTTGGGTTCAATAACACTTGAACTTCCGCCTTATTTAGTGGATACCTAAATTCATCATCGTCTTGAGTTGGTCCCAATCCATAGGCCGTGATCCAGTCGTTTTCCAATCCATATCGGATGACATCGAATAACGCCCAACGATCATTTGTTGGTTTGTGGGGATAGTATAACGTTTGATTTATTTTCTGTCGAATGTCGATAAAGCTCCAAATTCGTTTGGCCCACATGACATCCGCTTCGCGTGTGCTCGGGAACGGAATCACCATTCTTGTGGCCGATTCCTTGGTGGGAAAGGGGCTTGCCTTGGTAACAATTGAGTCGATCTGGGCATATCCATTTGTGGCCAAAAAAAAGATAGCGCAACAGGTAGACCCCATTTTAAGTGAGGTGGTCTTCATGATTTCCTTGTTAGTGGTAATTCGGTCAGTGTCACTC
>JBDKJN010000358.1:0-11404 GCA_039796595.1 Bacteroidota bacterium | reverse complement strand
CCGGCTCTGATCCTTTAAAACAAGGATTGTTGAGGTTGCCTTTTGCTGAAGCAGCCTTAAATCATGCATTTCAAATTTACGGGGTGAAGAATCGTGAAAAGACGAGAAGTGCCAATTTATTGAATAACCAATTTGAGGTGATGTTGGAGTTAGCGAAACATCACTCCTATCCGCTGCAATCTGAGTTACCTGCTTTGACGATGGAGGATCATGGCCGTTACAATAAATCGCTACTATATATAAAAGATCAGTGGTCTTCGCATCCAACAATGGAAGAACGGATTGCTAGATTGGATCAACTCAATTGGAAAGTTGAGCTTCCTGAGAAAGGCAGAGCAAATAGTTATTTCAGGAATATTGAAGGAACGCAAAAGGCTTTAACAGATTTGGTTTATTCCGATCAGGATTGGCAAGATGCAACTGTATTATCCAATTCGGAATTTGTAAAACGTTGGAATGAAAGCTTGGTAGAGAATATCTTTCCTCAAGTATTTAATGGATATTATGATAATAGAAATTTTGGAGTTTTTGATTTGGAAGCGGCAGAAGCTGAAACTGGCCTCGTTGATCGGACTGAACTTTTTTCAGATATTAAATTGAATCTTGTGTATCAGGCAAATGCGATAGGAAATGATATCGGATTGCTTCAACAAGTGGCCCAACCAAAGGCGGTGATCAAGACATTTGATTACGATGGGCGTCGATACAAGGCGAAGGAAGCAAATCTTTTGGCGAATGAGTTGCAGAATACTCTAAAAGGAATGGAAGATGAATTATTGGCGAACGATCGTCTGATTTATCGATATTGTATTGGAATTGAAAAGCGTCTGCAGCGCCCAAACAAATTACGTGATTGTTACAAAGAATTGTTTACCGAAGGTGAAGAATGGACAAGGCGGATGGAATTAGCACAAAGTGTGCATCAAGCTATGGCTTTTACTTCATATGTGAATTCTTATGAAGTCATATACAAATCTCTCGATGCAGCTATGCATCATGAGGCGAACCTAAAGAAGGAATTGCGGGTTCTTTTGGATGATACTTTATTAGCGAATGAGATTACTAAGGAAATGTTGGAGGTGGTTCAAAAATATCTCGCCAAAGACTTAGAGTACTTTAATGGATCCTCTTATAATGAAATTGCGCTCACAATCTTGCAACAATCAATTTCTATTTTTCAATATTTGACAGATCGCAGGTACTTTTTACTTAAGAGGAGTCTTTTACAAGTTCAGGCCGAATTGTATGAGCAAGCATAGTGCATAGGCGAATTCCATTTTGCAGTGAGAATGATGATGTAATTTATGCTAGTTTATTAAATGTCTTGAAAGCGCGCGGAAACGGCATAGATGATGGTATGGTGAAGAGAATGAATTGAACCGGATTCAATAGAAGAGTGTCAAGTATTCAAGGAGAGGTAAGGATGCAAAGAAACTTCGAAGGAAGAGAATGATGGTTCTTTGGTATTCATTTTCGACAGTATGTGAAGGGTTTCGATAAATACATGGATCAATCACCTTACGTGATAGGAATTACGATGGGTGCAACGGCAAATATGGATTGGCGCTGCCTATTCAAAAGGGGAGCATGGAAGCCATTGCCGTGGTGTGAATAGCGCCAGTTGTAGCCGTGAAGATTTGGTGAACTTTGACTACTAGTTTTGTGAACTTCATATTGCGACTAGTGCTTAAATTATTGCATTTCAGAATAATGCAATATTTTCTTTATCAATGCATGACGCGAGGGGTATGAAGTATTGATGTTAAACGATGGATTTAAATGAACCTAATTGCTGACAAGATGGAAAAAATTCTCATTGTAGAAGATGATGTTTATATCGTCGAATTGGTCTCGATTCATCTCCGCGATCTTGGTTACGAGATTGAAAGTGCACCTGATGCAGAGCAAGGCCTTAAGCTTGTGAAATCAAATACCTATGCATTGATTGTTCTTGACGTCATGCTAGCGGGCGCTATGGATGGTTTCCAGTTATGTCAACGCTTGAGAGCTCTGGATATCATAACTCCAATTTTAATGCTTACCGCCCGGAGTGAGGAGTTCGATAAAGTAATGGGGCTGGAGTCTGGTGCCGATGACTATTTAACCAAGCCATTCGGTGTGCGTGAATTCACTGCTCGAGTAAAGGCGATTATGCGTCGCGTTCAACGTAACGATGCAGAGGTAAATCTGTCGAGATCAGTGTGGAGTTATCGTGATTTACAGGTAGATGTGGTGAAGCGGAAGGTTCATCTGAGAGGAGAGAAGTTGACCTTGGCTCCTAAAGAGTTCGATCTACTTGCTTTGTTGATGAAGAATCCAGGGACACCATTTTCAAGAGAGCAGTTGTTGGAACAAGTATGGGGCTATGAATTCAATGGGTATGAACATACTGTTAGTTCTCATGTTAACCGCCTCCGTGCAAAAATTGAACTTGAAGTTTCTAAACCTCAATATATTCTAACTGCATGGGGTGTGGGATATTCTTTTAACGATGAAATGACCAATGAAAAGTAAATCATTTTTTTTTAATAGCATTCAGTTTCGATTGACGCTTACACTTTTGGTGCTGTTGCTTTTGGTTGGTCTGTCTTACATGGCAATCACTGCTTTTGCGGCCAGAAATTATTTTTTGGAAACGACACAACGAGTCAATGCTCATGTCGCTGAACATCTCATTCATGAAGTAGCTCCATTCAAAGAAGGTGTTGTTAATGAAGAGGCCTTAGGGACAATTATGCATAGTATGATGGCTGTCAATCCCGCGATCGAGGTTTACCTGTTGGATAAGGAAGGTTCTATTTTGTCTTTTGTGGTTTTGGACAAAGATGTCAAGTTAAAAAAAGTGAGTATGGACCCTATCCATCGTTTCATTGAAGCGAATGGACAACGCTTTATTGAAGGGGATGATCCTAGAAATCCAGGGAAGCAGGTTGTTTTTTCAAGTGCCCCAGTCGAAGAAGGTGGCCAACTACTTGGATATGTATATATCGTTTTGCAAAGTGAAGAGTATGAAACCGCAAACGGAGCACTCTTCGGGAGCTATTTTCTTCGCGTTGGAACAATGGGTTTTGGAATAGCCTTGCTTGTTGCTTTTGGTCTTGGTGTTGGGCTGATTGTATGGCTGACAAGAAGTATTCGGCATATACAGCGGAGTGTCGAGACCTTTGGTGCGGGTGACTACCATGCGCGTATTGAAGTGCGCAAAGGCGATGAAATGGAGGAGCTTGCCACGACCATCAATCGGATGGCAGACACCATTCTACAAAATATTGAAGACCTCAAACAAGTAGATAGTTTACGCAGAGAATTAATTGCAAATGTTTCGCATGATTTACGAAGTCCTATGACGGTCATTCATGGGTTTGTAGAGACTTACATGATGAAGCGAGATACCTTAACGGAGGATGAGCATAAACGATATTTAGAAGCGATTATAGTCAACAGCGAAAAACTCAGAAAATTGGTTGCTGATTTATTTGAGTTGTCTAAGTTGGAGGCCAAACAAGTGAAGTTGCAGAAAGAACCAGTGGCTGTGAGTGAAATGTTAGCGGAGTTATGCGATTATTTTTCCGTAGTGGCGGAGAATAAAGGAGCAAAGTTTTACGCAGACATCCCAAAGGACATGCTTCAGATCGATGCCGACCCGATGCTGTTGTCGCGTGTGTTACAAAATTTATTGGATAACGCGATTAAATATGTTAACGTTGGCGGTAGGGTTCATGTGAGCTTGAAGTCTCATCAAGGGTATGCGGAACTGGCAATGATGAATACAGGCGAGGGAATTCCTGCGCAAGATTTGCCACTTGTATTTAATCGTTATTTCAAAGCATCGAAGGCCAAGGATAACCATAGCACAGGCCTGGGACTTGCCATTGTGAAGCATATTGTCGCTTTGCATGAGGGGGCAATACAAGCGACCAGCGAACCTGGTAAAGAAACTGTTTTTAGTTTGAGACTTCCGATAACATCGAATGCTACATCTGCATTGGTATAGACAAATTTGAACTTTTCATGAAAGTTTGGTGAACATTGAAGAGCAGTTTTGCCCTAACAATTAACACATAAAAAATGATGAAAAGAAATGCAATTATGGTGCTCATGGCCACTACAATGTTCTTCACTGCTTGCAAAAAGGAAGAAGAAAAAATGGATGAAACTCCAATGGAGTCAGCATTGAATCCCTCATCTGCACCGCGACAATCTGTTGATCGTTTTTCGGTAGATGCAGGGACGTTAATGGTAAGAGATGGTTCAAATGGACTGCCTGCCGCGAATGTGGCAATTAATTTTGATCAGGCTCCATTTATTACGCACGGTTTGGGTCCTCACGGGGAACATGTGAAGTATTATAATTTCGATGTTATGCCTTTGAATCCGGCACCTATTTATGTGCTTTTCAAGACTGGAAGTTCAACTCCGGTTTCTGGTCAATTGAATATTGTGGATGTTATTCCGGGTGATGCCACGTATAATGATTTTTGGAATGTGGTGAAGGTATATGTGCCACAAGATTACAGGGCAAATACTGTTACAAGTGTATCTGAGATAGCGTCAAAGGGCTACGCCACTGAGGAAACTACAATTTTGGTAAATTGTCCAATTGTTCCTGAAGGTTCAACAGCCTCAATGCGCGTTGGCAGTACTGATACTGAACTTACCATGGGCTGGTACAATGATAAAATTGTTTACTATTTCAATTTTGCAGAAGCGCCTTTGATGGGAAGTGTAATGCCCATTTCTCCAATTTATGTCACATTCAATATCAATCCGAATATGCCAGGTGGTGGACCTCCTTCAGGATTCGTAACTGAAGATGGAACACAAACACACAATGTGTTATTCAGTCTTCCTGGTGACAGTGATTATTCACCGCTTTGGTCAGTCTCAGTTTATGATAATGCGGATTTCACGAGTGTAATGTGTTCTATGACTGCTTCGGCTGCATCGGTTCTAGCAACCGACGTCATGACGGTTAACTGCCCGGTGGCACATGTGGAATAATAACGTTCAATAGAATCTGACGGCCACTGCTTATTAAATTTTGTATGTAAGCGGGATTTATTGGAGTGAGAATTTGGAAAGCGTCAGTTGAGAGATTGGTTTAGTTTCAGTTTCAAACCCGATCATCGGGTGAATGAATTCATGTGAGTTGAAGGTTCCGGATTCCCATAAGCGCAGAATACACAAATGAAATGCGGTGGTCGTCTTTTTTGGTCATGGTTGGCGAGTGAAAGAATATGTACATTTGAATATGGAACATTCAGAAGCGCAAGAGTTTATTTCATATCAACCGGTAATAAGAACAATTGGTGAGTCATTGCAGGTAGCAAACGATTGGTATACTTATATGAATAGAAGAAGATCTGTTCGTGAATTTTCGGATCGAGATGTGCCGGATGAATTAATCAATTCAATTATTCTGACTGCTGGGACCGCTCCGAGTGGTGCGCATAAACAACCTTGGACCTTTTGTGTGGTGAGAGATCCTAGTTTAAAAAGAAAAATTCGTGAAGCGGCAGAGCATGAGGAAAGGTTGAGTTACAATGGAAGAATGAGTGATGAATGGTTGAAAGATTTGGCTCCTCTAGGAACTAACGCGAATAAGCCCTTTCTTGAACAGGCACCTGTGCTGATTGTTGTCTTTAAACGACCTTATGAGTTGGAGGATGATGGCAGTAAACATCAAAATTATTATGTCAGCGAAAGTGTTGGCATTGCTTGTGGAATGTTGATAGCAGCAGTGCATCAAGCAGGTTTAGTGACACTAACCCATACACCAAGCCCAATGAATTTTTTAGAGAAAATCCTGAATCGGCCATCAAATGAACGTGCCTATCTATTGATGCCTTTGGGGTATCCCGCCGAAGATGTGATGGTGCCGAATATTCAGCGGAAGTCGTTGGATGAAATATGCGTTCGTTATTGAACCAAATATGCGTGAAATAAACTTTTTATTTGATTTTAAAATTCGATGAAATTCCTTTCGATAAATTGTATGATAATCGCCTTAACTGCGAGTGCCTTGTCTATTACATCGTGCAAACATGAGCCGGTTGCAGAAATCGATTTGGAATTGTTTGAAATGGCGAAAAAAACTTCCGGGTTCACCTGGTTCTCGGATTCTTCGGTGTTGTTAGAGCATAGTTCTGGTAGCGGGCATTCTCAACGCTATCTGCGCACACGATACAATTCAATTGCCGCTTCAATTCTAGATGCTCAGGGCAGAATAACCGCGAATGCGGTGTTTCCTGATCGTTCCCTGGTAGTAAAGGAGTTGTATAGAAATTCAAATGACCTCGTGCGCTACGCCATTTTATACAAGGATCCAAGCAATTCGAATGCGGATGCGCAAGGATGGGTGTGGGGATATATTGATGCGGATGGAGGTGTTGCCGTTTCCGCGACCGAGAAGGGTAGAAGTTGCAACGGATGTCATTCACAAAGCGAAAACATTGATTATATGTTGATGAATAAGTATTTTCCTTAACTCGGTTTTTTTATACAAAGAATCTTTTCTGTTATACGATATTTAAGTTTGAGTATATATTGCGCCCGCTATTTGCAAGCAAAATATATATTTAATCCTTAGTACGCTATGAAACAAGTTTTTATAAACCTTCCAGTAAGTGATCTCGAAAAATCAACTGCATTGTACACGGCAATGGGCTTTACGAATAACCCTCAGTTTTCAGATCATACTGCCAAGTGCATGGTGTGGAGCGATAACATCTTTGTAATGTTGTTGAGCCATGAAAAGTTTACTTCCTTTATAGCCAAACCAATTGCCGACACCAAGACGAATTGTGCTGGCCTTTTTTCATTGTCGATGGACAGTGTCGAAAGCGTGAATAGCATGATGGAAAATGGATTAAAGGCTGGCGGTATTGAGCCAAACGAAATGCGCGATTACGGCTTCATGCAACAACGTACACTTGAAGATTTTGACGGTCACACATGGGAAATATTTTTCATGGATATGTCGAAGTTTCCGCAACAATAAATTTTCACGCCTTAGCGCAGTAATGTAGATTTTATGTCTAATGAGTTTTTCCTATTGGCGTTATACGGTCTATATTCGCGAAACTAGGATGAAATTTAAAGCAAATATTTTCAATGGAACCTATAAAAATTAATGCTGAGATAAGCGCAAATGTCACAACTGTATGGGAAAAATGGACTCAACCACAGCATGTGATGAACTGGAATTTTGCATCGCCCGATTGGCATTGCCCTGCAGCAGAAAATGATTTGAAAGTTGGCGGTAAATTCACCTTTGTGATGGCTTCACGTGATGGACAAATGAGTTTCCCATTCAGTGGGGTGTATACCGAAGTTGAACATCTGAAATGCATTGCTTATGTGATGGAAGATGGACGTCGTGTGACGGTCGACTTTGAGGAACATGATGGTCGCACAACAGTAACAGAGGTTTTTGATCCGGAGAATATGAACCCATTGGATATGCAACAAGCAGGTTGGCAAGCTATTCTCAATAATTTCAAAGCTTACGCGGAACAATAAATTGTTCACCGAATTATCATTCGGTTTATGGGTAAAGGATGACGTGATGGATTACCAAATGCGTTTGTTTTGCATAAGGTAGTTTGTGACGTAGTCATGCACCCCTTCCTCCAAAGTATGAAACGCTTGGGTATAACCTATGGCCTTTAGTTTGGCCATATTGGCCTCTGTGAAGTATTGATACTTTTCACGAATGTCTTCAGGAGTATCTACAAAAGAGATATTCTCTTCTACCCCCATGGCTTTAAATGTGGCCTTTGTGAGATCAAGGAAGGTGCGGGCCTTGCCTGAGCCTAAATTGTAGATCGCCGAATTTTTGCGGTGATGCATGAGAAAAAGACATACATCAACTACGTCCTTCACATATACGAAATCACGCATTTGACCGCCATCAGTATAATCAGGACGATGCGATCGAAACAGCTTCATGCCAGATGTTTTTGTGATTTGTTCGAACGAGTGGAAGATTACAGATGCCATGCGGCCTTTATGGTATTCATTTGGACCATATACATTGAAGAATTTAAGCCCTGCCCAAAAAAATGGTGCTTCTTCTTGTTGAAGAACCCATTTATCAAAGTCATTTTTCGAATCACCATACGGGTTCAATGGTACAAGTGAAGGAATAATGGCGTGATCGTCGTTGTAACCTAAGGCACCGTCGCCATAGGTAGCTGCTGATGATGCATAGACCAAGGGTAGAGCTACCTCGGCGCAGATTTTCCAAATGGCTTTTGAAAACTCTACGTTGAGCTCATCAAATATTGCTTTGTTGAATTCTGTAGTATCCGTGCGCGCACCGAGGTGAAATACAAATTGAACTTGATCTTCGTTCGCCTTAAGCCAATCGATAAACTGACTACGGTCTACAAGTAGGCTATATTTTTTTCCTTCAAAATTGACTTGTTTCTGCGTTTTGCTGAAATCATCAACGAGTACTAGGTCGTTATACCCCTGTTCATTTAGTCGCGACACTAAACATGACGCTATAAAGCCTGCTGCACCTGTAACTACAATCATTTCTATTGTTTTGAAGGTGTAAATTTACAACAACCCATCCGAAGTCGATATGTTGTTGGGGAACCTTGCTAGAATTCATTAAGAACGGTGTTTTGAACGCCATTCCTTTCGGAGACCATTGTCACACTACCTTTGCAGCTCATTTGACAAGCAACATGGCCATCAAGAAAGAAGATTTGCACCCTCTGGGGTATTTTTCCAAATTGCACGGATATAAAGGAGAATTAACTGCCGTATTCCAAACCGTGGACCAAGAGGACTACACGGATCTCGAAAGTTTGTATGTTGAGTCGAAGGGTGTAATAGTGCCGTATTTCATTGAAAGTATTGAGCATAAAACCAACACAGCAATAAAAATCAAGTTGGAGGGTATAGATACTGAAGAAGCGGCGAGGGCCTTGGTAAAGTGTTCGATTTACATTGACAAAGATCAAGTGTCACAAGGCGATGAGGATCAAATGGAATTGCTGTCGTTAGAAGGATACAAGGTCACCGACATGACCCACGGACCAATTGGACACATTGAGCGAATTGAGGACAATAAACTCAATCCATTGATGATCATTCGTTACGAGGAAAAGGAAATTCTTTTACCTCTACATCCTGATTTCATCGAAAAGATGGACCACAAAAAACGCACCGTGCATATCGCTGCGCCGGAAGGTTTGATCGACTTCTATTTGGGTGATGAGCCGGCAAATGACGAAGAAGAGTAAAGTTTTCTCTTTGCTGAATTCGTGAGGTTAGATCATTTCAACCTGACGCGCCACCTTTTGTAGAATTTCAAACACGGTTTCTGCCATGACATTCTCGCTGTCGAGTGTAGGATTGATTTCCGTGAATTCCAAACAACAGGTGCGTTCATTCTGAAGCAATTCTAAAATCAAGTCTGCCGCTTCACGTTCATTGATACCACCTTTTACGGGTGTGCCAGTGCCGCGTGAGATACTCGGATCCATGCTGTCCACGTCAAAACTGATATACAATTTGTCGCAGTGACTGAGGTATTTGATCAATTCACGACTCAACTTCGTAACACCGGTTTTACGGAGCTCGTTGGTCGTAACGACTTTGACTTTGTTCTTTTTGATCAACGCGGCTTCCTGTTCTTCGAAATCGCGAAGGGTGATATAAATCAAATCGCGGTATTCGATTTTTGGAGCAAAATCACCAACATTTTTAAGCATTTCCCACAACTCGATGGTTTCGTAGTCAAGGTCATTTACTTTTTCTTCGATATTGTCTTCACCCAAGGCAGTGGCTAAAGGCATACCGTGCATATTGCCGCTAGGTGATGTATAGGGTGAGTGCAAATCGGCGTGCGCATCGATCCAGATGACACCAATACGACTTTCTGGATAGGCCATTTTGATACCTGCCAATGTACCACCAGCATTGCTGTGGTCACCACTGATGATGATCGGAAAACGTAGATCACGAAGGCTATCACGAACAGCGGCGCCAATGCGCTCATACATTTTGAGAACGCTGCGGATGTTTTTGGCATAGCGACTTCCACCTGCATTAAATAAGGCTTGGTTGTCGTGTGGAATAACGATGCTTTTGTACTTCTTGAAGAAGGTGGAACGGAAGTCCAACGCAGCAATTTTCACTGCCTCTACTCCCAGGCTGGCACCACGTGTACCAGCACCAACTTCACTTGCCACCTCTATCAATCGGATGTTTTTCTCTTTTTTCACTGCCATGCCGCGAATTTAGGGTATTTCGGTCAATTGTCTATTCGATTGCAGTACGATGGGAATGTCCTTTCAGGAATACTCGCCTTCCATCAAATTTAACCGCTAAGCAGGGTAGATATGGCGCATATTTGTATTCTCAACGCAAGGAAATGAAACAAGATCTTCAGCAAGCTAAACTCGAGTTGATCGAGTGGATAGTGCGTCAGGATAAATCTGAGCGCCTAGAACCTTTATTGGACGCGATGAACAATGTTGATCGCAATGAGAAAGATAAATCCAAATTGGTAGGCTATAGGGTCAAAGGTCAACCTGTAACCAAAGAAATGCTCATCGCAGCTATCCAGCATAGCATCAATCAGATTACCGATGGCGATTGCGTAGCGCTCAACGATCTCGAAAAAGAATCAGAACAATGGTAAACAATTACCGATTTTCCATATCAATGAAATACTCTTTATTCACTTTTGTATTTACTATAATGAGCCTCTGCACTTGGGCTCAAACGCCATGTGTTGACGGTATGGCAGGGACTTATCCTTGTCTGAATGTCGATCTGATGGCCTTTATTCCTCTGGAGGATATTGGCGATGGTGATAATACCAATGATATTTGGGGCTGGGTAAGTCCTGTCACCGGCCGCGAATACGCCTTGGTCGGCTGCAGCAATGGAACCGCCTTTTTGGATATTTCTAGCCCTGCATCTCCAATCTATATCGGCTTTTTGCCAACCCATACCGATGAAAATCTTTGGCGAGATTTGGAAAGCGACGAGAGGTACTGCTACATCGGCAGTGAAGCTCCCGATCACGGGCTTCAGATCTTTGATCTCTACCAATTGGATCTTGTGAGCAATGGGCCTGTTGAATTTGAAGAAACTGCACATTTCGATGCATTTGGAAGTAGCCACACCATCACACTCGATCCAATCAATCATTTCGTGTATTGCAATGGAAGTCGCGATCTCGAGGGTGAATTTGTTTATGAAGGTGGACTATACATCGTTGATGTATCTGATCCACTCAACCCAACTTTGGCTGGTGGTTTCGCCGAAGATGGTTATACCCACGATAGTTTCCTTTGGAATTACGATGGTCCGGATGCCGATTATCAAGGCAAACAAATGGTCATAGCTTGTAATGGTGGATCATTGACATTTGTAGATT
>JBDKJN010000357.1:0-2992 GCA_039796595.1 Bacteroidota bacterium | reverse complement strand
TTGTCAAAATTTTGAATCGGAAATGTTGTTATTTGACCATCTCTGAGGCTGTGTATGGAAGCTGTATTGGTTTCCGTTGTATTAAACCAAACTGCATTTTGCCACCAAGTGAGATCTTGTACATAAGCTTTTTTCTTTGTAAAAACTTCAGGTAAAGCCGTTACTTGCCAATTGGCATGGCTGTCATAAGTATGATAAACACCATTGTTCGTGGCTATCCAGATATTGTTGCTCTTGTCTTGAATTACGTTATAACATGATAATGAAAGTTCTGAATCGAGTGGTATTTCTTGTATGATATGGTTGGGTGAAGACCGAAACAAACCGCTCTCTGTCGCAAACCAAGTGCAATTATTTTTATCGTGCAACCAATGATTGGTTGAACCATCGTAAACTGGATTTGCGCCACGCAGTCGAATCTCTCTTTTCAGGTCATCAGCAGTATAAATAGGATTTGAAGCCCATTGAAAGTAATACGTGCCATTTTCTGTAATGAGAGGTCTTGCCGTATGGCAAGATCCAACAAACGGTCCAGGTGATTTAAATTGGTTGTTTGTAGATGTTATTATGAAATTGGATGATGATTTATACTCAAACAGCTCTCCACATGAGGCAAATAGGATATGAGAATTATCTAGCAATGAGGGCTCTAAAAAGTCGCGCGCAACGGCATTTGTAGTGCTCTTAATCAGAGCAGATATATCGCTGGAAAAGGAGAGGTCTGTATGTAGTTCAAATAGGCTGCTTTCCCCGCCTAAATACCATTTGTTGTTGAGGTTGACAATAAAATTAAAGAGTTCGCGACAGGTGTAGTTGTATCGGTTATCTCCGAAATAATCATTGCAAAATTCTTGTGTCAGTAGATTGAAAACACTAATTCCATGATTGGTCGCTATGAATAAGTAATTTTCATAGGATGTTATGTAATTGATCCAGTTGCCGCTCAAGGAGTGGATTGGGTCTTTTGGATTTTGAAAATAGTTGTAGAAATTTTTTCCATCAAATCTGCATAATCCTTCATTGGTTCCTATCCACATGAAACCTTGAAAGTCTTCGTGAAAACAGGTGGCATGATTCGAAGATAGGCCATCTTCCAATCCGATATGACGCATGGCTTCTCTACCGACTTGAGCCAATGCTGACATTGGAAAACCAGTGACTAGAATGAATATTAAAGATTGAGCATAAACTCGAATGAACCTCATGTGTGAAATATACAATGTTCTTGCGCGCCCATGCAATAGTGCCAGCTTTACTATTGATATTATTTTACTATGATGCTACTGAAAAAGGTGCAACCGCTATCATCTAGAACCAAAAGACGATAGAGTCCTGGGCTCAAAGTATTCACCTCCAAAATGTGTTGGGAGAAGGATTCTTGATGGAGAGTGACACGATTGCCGAGTTGATCAAATAAAATGACTTCCTGAATAATAAGATTGGGCGCATCAATTAGGACAACACCATCCGTAGGATTGGGATAAACCCGAATGGAATCCGATGGTTTCAAGGTGTTGTCGATTGTCGCAGGTATTTGTGCATCATAACGTGCTAAGGCAGTGTGATGATTTGCAAAGTCGGGTGCGTCTCCTGCAATTAACAATTTGCCATCAGGCTGAATGGCCATAGCCACGGCGCGACATTCAGTGTATGAGAATGCTTGATTCAAGACGCCATTCTCGCCAAAACCACTATCAATACTCCCATCGTCATTCATCCGCATGGCAACGAAATCGTATGTTCCATCACTTGCAATTGTATACCCACAGGCAAGAATTTTTCCATCAGGCTGAACGATTACATCATTAAAAATGTCCAAACCTTGGTTAATGGAATATGTGAAAATACCATTATTGGCAAATTCGGTGTCAGGATTTCCATCGGTACCTAATCGGATCAAAGAGAAATGTTCAAATTGCCAAGGACCGGAATATCCGGCAATTACAATCTTTTGATCAGGTTGAATGGCAATGTTTCCGGGCCAATTGTAATCTCCTGGGATCAGTGTAAGTTGAATGCCATCTTCACTGAATGTATTATCCAACGTGCCGTCGTCAAGAAAACGCATGGTGCAGTAATGTTGTTGTCCGCCAACTCCACCCATGCAAGAGAGAAGAATTTTTCCATCATTCTGCAAAGTCACTACAGGTTGAGCTCCACTGCTTATGTCATTGATGTTTTCTACTTTGCCATCGCCATCAAATGACATGTCTAGACTTCCATCTTCAAGATATCTCGCTAGAAAAATGTCTTCACCCTGTGGAGGATAATTGCCTTGACCAGCAACTATTATTTTTCCATCAGCTTGAATCACAACATCAAATCCATAACATTCATAAGCCCCAGTCGTTTGATAGATAATACCATCATCTCCAAATGAAGTGTCAATAGTGCCGTTGGCATTAATTCGTGCAATAGCAATGGACTCATAATTGGGAGTTGATGCGTAACCAACGACGACAATTTTTCCATCTTCTTGAAGGGCGTAGGCCAAACCGTAGTTGTTGTAACTATCAAAATCAATGAATGCCTTTCCATTTTCACCGAATGATTCGTCGAGGCTTCCATTATCGAGATATCGAATCATCATAAAGTCATAACTGTTGACATAGGTTGTGCCGCACACGACAATTTTTCCGTCGGGTTGGAGAAGCATATCATGCACTCTGGATTCGACATATTGTCCAAAATGCGTTTCAACTAATCCATCGTTTCCAAAAGTAGGATCAAGGGTTTGAGCCTGACTACTCAAAGCAGTAGTCAGGGATAATATCAAGAAGGTAAAACATTTTATATTCATAGTATATATTGAGATAAAATTGGATTAGAAATAGTCAGATACAACTCCCTTATCATCAGAATAGAAGCATTTAGGATTTTTCATGCTCATTGTTGCTTTTGCAATTCTGCAAGTTGCGCGTTTAGGACTTCGATGTTTTGTTGCATCAATAGCATGAGTTGTTCTAGGCTTACAATTTTTTGTTGTTGCTCT
>JBDKJN010000356.1:0-3237 GCA_039796595.1 Bacteroidota bacterium | reverse complement strand
TTTTACAATGGCATTCAGGCGTTGAAAAGGGATGGATTTGCAGTTGACGCTATTGCTCCAATGGCGGCTATTTATCTCACTGTGAAGTTTGACATCAAGGGTAAAACCATGCCCAATGGATCACGCATCGAAACAACTGAGCAAATTACTGCTTATCTCTTGGATGAAGCGAAATTGGCAGTGGTTCCGTTTAGTGCATTTGGCGCTGCTAAGACAAGTGTCTGGTATAGACTGTCGATCGGCACAGCGACCATGCAGGATGTGAATGACAGCATCGAGAGCTTGCGTAAGGCTTTGGTTGCTTTGAAGGATTAATGAAAAAATTACCTCAGATGGCCTCGAATTCCATTATTTTCGATGCCAATAACACAAATAATATTTAAAAAAGAAAACAATGAATTTTCCATCAGAGTTGAAGTACACCAAAGATCATGAATGGGTGAAGTTGGAAGGCGATATTGCGACGGTTGGCATTACGGATTTTGCACAACGTGAGTTGGGTGATATCGTTTTTGTTGAGATTGAAACCGTAGGTCGCTCATTGGCCGAACACGAAGTGTTTGGAACAGTTGAAGCAGTAAAAACAGTGAGTGATTTGTTTATGCCAGTTTCAGGAGAAGTGATTGAGGTAAATCCAGGCTTAGAAGCAGACCCTGCAGCAGTCAACAATGATCCGTATGGAACCGGTTGGATGATAAAAGTGAAATTGGCTTCAGGAGCTGATTTGTCTGGTTTGATGGATGCAGCAGCCTATGAGGCTTCGCTTTAAGAGCTATGACAGCACTTTTTTTTCGATTAATCTCCAATAGAAAGATAATGATAGCCGCCGCGTGGATATGGGCGGCTATCGTATTTGTAATGCATGTAGTTCAATTCGAATCATCCCATAAACGAAGGAAGATGATTCCTCATTTGGACAAGGTGGTGCATTTCGCCATGTTCGCTGCACTGGCTTTTTTGATGTTTCGGGCCATTAGCACTAAACTCCAGCATCAAGCTCGACAGATGCTATTGGTGTTTTTTGTTTGTATGGCTTATGGGGCTCTGATGGAGTATCTACAGGCCGCTTATTTCGTCGGACGCGATGGCGATCCTTTGGATTGGTTTGCTGATATCTGTGGAGCTCTTGCAGCGATAGTTTTTGCGCGACAACTCAAAGTGAATCCTGCACATTAATCCCATGTTGCTTCAAGTGTTTGATCGCTTCCATGAGCCGTTGATTACCCTTGCCACGCACAATTTCGAAGGGACGCTTTAAACGGTTTAATTCTTCAATATATCGTTCAAACAATCTGTCGCGATCCAGTGGGTTGACGCGCATTGGATCTGGAATCCATGGGATATCTGGTGCACATAGTAGCGTTAGCTTCGGGTGCAGATAGTCTTTTCGCTCAGGCATAACGCCAAAGACTTCATCACTCCAAATGATATGACTCACTTCATCTGTATCCACGATGATGTAATCCAAGGGCTCCTTTGAATAATCTTCCACACGTTGTGCGTGTTGGCTTAGTATCTCCATCACTTCTACAGCCGAATCGGCTACAGTTTTGCCCTTTAATTCAAGATATTCCCGCGCATATTCCAAAACCGAACGAGTGTTCGGTAGCATTCTGCTGAGCTCATGTACAAGTGTTGTTTTGCCGCAGGATTCCGGACCCGTTATTACAATTACTGTTGGTGGTTTATTCATGAAAGTTCGGGGCGAAAGGCGTCTTCGATGTGTTGAATTTGCACGTGTGCATTGTTTTTAATAATTGAAATGATATCAAATCGAGGTTCCCGGTCCAGTTGGCGTTCCCGGATGTAAGCATCTGCACTAGCGCATATTTTTTGGCGTTTTGCGCGATTAACCGCCTCCCACGGCTCACCGTAGTTGGCGCTATAGCGTGTTTTTACTTCAACAAATATGACATGCCGGTCCTTTTGCACGATGAGATCTATTTCGTAGCGAAAGTACCGCCAATTTTTTTCAATTAAAATGTAGCCTCGTTCCAAAAGATATTTGGCGGCTAGTTCTTCGCCTTTGTCTCCGATGCCTTTGGTGGAGTCGCTTTTCTGAGTCATTGCGTTAGTTGTATCAGTTGAACCGAGTACAAAGCGTTTGGTTACATCAACATGTATTCAAATGCAAACACATGGAATGAATAACTGGAGCTCATGAGCAACTCGATGATTTCTATGATCCAAAGTAGGAGGAAATCATGGAGTTCGGAGACACTGTAAATAAGCTGTGGACAAATCAGGAAGGATACCACATGGATCTGGTGGTACACTCGAAGTGTAGCGACAAGTTTATCCCTAAAATCAAGGGTTTTCGAACGAACTCGTTAAGAGCGGGAATTGTATTACCCGTTGTATGAGGATTAACCGATTATAAGATCAGATTAAGCCCATTTTTGATTGGCGCGCTCACGAACACCAACCATTTCTTGTGCTTTAGCGATCATTGCTGCTCTATCGAAACCACATTCGGCATACAATTCATCCTGTGTTCCGTGTTCGATGTATTGGTCTGGGATACCCAAACGTGACACTTGAGCCGTATATCCATTGTCGGCCATGAATTCTAGAACTGCACTACCCATGCCGCCTTGAATACAGCCATCTTCGACAGTTATCACGTGTTTGAATTTGCCAAAAACCTCATGCAAAAGAATCTCGTCCAAAGGCTTTACAAAACGCATGTCGTACAATGCAGCAGAAATCCCGGATTCTTCGAGCGCCAGACAGGCGTCCAGTGCATAGTTACCAATAGGCCCAATGGTCAGGAAGGCAATGTCTTCCCCGTTACGAATCTTGCGTCCAGTGCCTATGGTTATGCGTTCGAATGGAGTTCTCCAATCCGTCATAACACCGTTACCGCGTGGGTAACGAATCGTGAAAGGACCGTGTTCGCCGTCTTGAGCAGTGAACATCAGATTGCGCAATTCGCGTTCGTTCATTGGCGAAGCCACAATCATGTGTGGAATGCATCGCATATAGGCCATGTCGTAGGCGCCATGATGTGTAGGGCCATCGGCTCCAACTAGGCCACCGCGGTCGAGACAAAACACAACGTTTAATTTTTGCAAAGCGACATCATGCAATACCTGATCGTAAGCGCGTTGCATAAATGAGCTGTAGATATTACAATAGGGTACTAAGCCCTGGGTTGCCATTCCTGCGCTAAAAGTAACCGCGTGTTGCTCTGCGATGCCCACGTCAAATGCGCGATCGGGCATAGCTTCCATCATA
>JBDKJN010000355.1:0-7995 GCA_039796595.1 Bacteroidota bacterium | reverse complement strand
ACCATCATGGGCACAAGGTAACGAGAGCATGTTCAACGTTGGAGAATATGTAGGCAGCAAAAACGAATTGGATAATTATGTCAATTCAATCGCAGCCGTTTCCGGTGAAAAAATGATGGGTACGTTTGATTTCGGCCTTCGTGGTTTTGATGCTGCAGGTGGTTTGTATGGCTTGGTGTATGGTATGGGCAATTTTGATATGGCTTCATTGCCAGGAGCGCAACAAAATGAACGTGTGCAGTATTATGCAAATACGAATACATATGTGCATCGCACTGTTCCTTTTGTAAATAACCACGATACGTTCAGGCCGCAATTGAGTAGCACAGGCAATTATACCGGTTGGAATTCATCGAGTGAATTGTCACCGCACATCGAGCCCAATGAGCCAAGAATGTCAACGGCGTATGCGGTCATTTTTGCAATGGATGGAAATCCACAAGTATTCTTCGAAGACCTGTTTGATATTGGATACAATGGCAATCGTTGGAGCCACAATCCAAAAACTAGTTCAACCTTGCCTGTCCGAGATGATTTGGTCAATTTGATTTGGTGTCATCAGGCTCTGGATTTTAAATCTGGCCCCTATCAGGTGCCACATGCATCAGCGGATTATCTTGTTATTGCTCGTGCCGGAAAAGCGATTATTGGAATTACCGATTCATGGAGTACATGGCAAAATCAATGGGTGTACACGGGTTTCGCAGCGGGTACAGTTTTAAAAGATTATAGTGGTGCTAATGGAACGGCAACAGTAACTGTGGATGCCAATGGTTGGGCGCCCATCAATACACCACCTTGTGATCCAAGTTTAAACATTGCAGGTCGACACGGTTACAGTGTTTGGGCACCGGTGGGTTTGGATGGAACAGTGTACAATCCTTCGCGCAATCCTGTTACGGTGCAAGAATGGGAGATGGCTGATGACCTGGGAGACAAGCACAGTTCATCATTGGTGCAGGGTGGAGCTATACCTGCCTCATCAACCAATTTTAGAACGGCGGGTAAGATATATGTCGAGAGTGGAAAGCTGGTGACATATACAGTATATCCAGAGAATGCTACAAAAGAGTTGTATGTTGGATTGTTTAATGGTGCAGGATCCAATATTAGTTTTAAAAGAGGTTTGGGAGTATTAACTGGAACATATACTCCAAACTTTACAGGATGGATAACCATCAAAGTGCGCAATAGATATTCAACCAATCCATCGCAAAAGTGTTGGGTCAATGTTGCCTATACTGCACCACAAGCTGTGCCTGTTCTTAACGCTATGCAAGCAACGAATGAGGCAGCGGTGTGGAGTGGAAACGGCGGCGACAGTTTTTGGAACAACATCGACAATTGGGAAGAAGGCGTAGCTCCATCTCCAGAGCGATCGGTTGTAATTCCTGCAAATGCATTTCCACAACCGATGATTCAAGGTGTAGTTGAGGTCAACGAACTAACGATAGAAGAAGGAGCACATCTTTTTGTTCAAGGACATCTAAGTGTTGATGAAAATGCGTCACTGGAAGGTGAGGTTTCTGGAACGGGAACATTGACAGTTCGGGGAGAGGTCATTCCATTGTCAGATATGCAAGAAAGCCGATGGAGTTTGTATCCTAATCCTACCGAAGGCAATGTGCAATTGATGGTCGAAGGCTTCTGGAGCATCGAACGGAATATTACAATTCAATTGATGACCAGCGATGGCCGTTTGATCAATACGTATAAGGGTTCGCTGCAACAGGCCAACACATTGCTCAATGATGAATTAACCAATTGTGCCGCGGGCATTTATTATATTCGGATTATCGCGAGTGATACCCAAGTGCTCAGAGTGGTGAAGGAGTAATGGATACCTTGGACTAAATCGTAAAAATGATTTTTTTGTTGGAAAGAGCAGGCTTTTGGTCTGCTCTTTTTAATGGGGATGATGCAGTCGGTTTCTTATATGGTATTCAAAAGCCCAATTCTTCCTAGAGCTCGCGCAAGTTTTGGATGCGAAGACGTTATCACCTTTACGGCGAGCATCTTGTCCAATCGGGACGTAAGAATTCACAGGTGTTTTGGATCGCAATAGAGAGGCATTGTATAATCGAGGTTTAATGGTTGTTATTCATCTTGGCTGAAAGCCAAGGAGAGTTTAGGCATGGGTTACGCTTCGCTAAACCCGCGCCACCGGGAGAGGCAAAACATTGCGACGATACAAGTTGTTTTTGTCGTTGATGTTTCGGCCGCTGAATGTTTTTCATATAACCACATTCTTCGGGCGGCCGCTTTGACGCATCGTTCTTGAGTAAATGTTTTTATGAAATACAGTCTACCGTTTTCACACAACCTCCAACCTCCAACCCCCAACCCCCAACCTCTAACCTCCAACCTCTAACCTCCAACCTCTAACCTCTAACCTCCAACCTCCAACCAGTTGCGTATTCTGGGTTTAATGTTTAACCAAACGAATATGTTCCTTAGTTTCGCCAAATAGTTCAACAAGGTAAACACCACGTTGTAGTCCACCCATAAGAATATTGATCGAATGAGCATTCGGTGTAGTGGTGTATTCAGCAACAAGTTGACCAGTTAAGGTATATAGTCGTAGTGACGAGTAGTCTTTATCCATAGACCATTGTACCGAGGTTTGATCTTCAGCTGGATTTGGATATGCGAAAATGTTTGCTGGGTTTTTATATTTTTCATCGATCACTTTGAGATCGTTTTCATCCACCCAAAAAAGTTCTTTACCGTAGAAGATGTCGCCTGCTTGGACGTACAATAGGTTGTCAATCGATACTTTTTGAAAGGCCGTGGTGTGAAAGAAATAACCCTCGCGTGTGACAAGGTCGGTGCCTGCTGCTGTGCCATCCGAGAAGGCCAGTTCATGCACATCTTCATGCCAAATTTCAAAAAAGAGATAGTCCTTTCCCGTATGCAAGCCATAGGCCTGTCCTTGGATTTCGAAATGCGCATTGGTCAGAATGGATTTTGCGTTCCAATTCTTGTCCACTTCAAACAACTCGAAGAGGAAGCTGCTGTATTGCACAATGATGTAGTATTTTTCTTTGAATCGTTTGCATTCGGCACGCACAAATGTGCTATTGGTCAATGGCAGGACGAACTGCAGATCCTCTTGATCGGGCATAGCGGCATACAAACCAATGACATCATTGACCTTGGTGAGTATTAAGGCACCGTCATCATGAAGGGGATAAATCGCGTGTTCGATGCCATTCATGGCGGCAGATCCACCCTCCCAAATGATTTGCTCAACTTGTCCAGTTTCGTCGGAGAAACGATAGATACTACCATCATCAGAAATCAAGTAGGCATAATTGCCATTGACCATTGCAGAATAGGTTGCATAATCGGCTTCGAAATTAGAGATGAGCGGAGTGATGGTTCCTGTTTCCAGATGATACGAATACAAGGTTTTGGCTTGCAGCTCAGGCCCATTGATAGGATAAGAGAAGTGAAACAGGATATATTGTTCTGTCAGAATAATTTGGTGAATAGCGCCGGATAAATATCCTTGTGGGGTATGCGGCATAAGATTCAGAAGCAATGTTTCTTCCCCTGTTTCATAGTCCTTACGAACGATACCATGGAAATTTGAAGGGTCTCCATTTGTATGCTGTGCGCCAAGAAAATAAAGGTCTTGTGAGATGGGGTGAAAGGCTCCTGAAGCAACATAGGAGATACACGCGTTGGTGTCACATGCATTAACTGGAATAATGCTATCGAAAGTTGAGCGAAAGGAGAACTGATCTCCAGTATAGGTTCTAAAGTAGACTTGTTTTGTTGCCTCGTGTTGGATGGTTTGGTTCAGAACTGGTTCGTAGTCGTCAATGAATAGCATATCCTGTTCGTTGGTGAACATATCACTAATGTGATAACGTCGATTGTAGCCCTCCAAATACAAGCTATCGGGAATTGATTGGGGACTGTTGTATCGAAGAAAACACTTTTGCCATTGCAAATTCTGATTTCCATACGTTATTATTTGACCGTTCAAGTTGGCAATATGCGTCACCCCATCATAAGGTCCAGGACAAACGTCTTGCATCAGTTTCAGTTGGCCATAGCTGGTCACTTGTACAATGCAGCAAAGGAAAAAGGCGAATAAAGTAGGCTTCATGATTTGATAACTTTGACGGTACGGGTTTCATGTGGGGTGACCAAGGTGATTAAAAAAACACCGCTGGGCATTGGGGTCATGTTGATACGGGTGGAGTAGGCTTGGACCATTGACTGTTGGTAAACCAGTTGTCCTTGTGAGGAGTGCATCTGTACGTCAATGGTGTTCATCAGCGAGCCAAAGTTTACAACGACTTCATTGGAACAAGGGTTGGGATACGCGGTGGTGATGGATCCACTTTCAAACCATTGCAAGGGATTGGGGTTGGCATAGTATCCCATTTCACGACCAAATTCATCGCTGCGAAGGGTGCAATAAAATCCATCCTCAAAGGGATAATATAAGGGCAATTCTGAATAGTCCAATTGCGGAGTTTCCAATCGCTCTGTGGTCAAGGGCTCGAGCCGCGAGCGATAAAATTGCTGCATGCTGCCACCGATGTTCCAAAAGACATAATCTTCGTTGGAGAACAACGCAATGGATTGATAGGAGTCTATATTTTCGATGTCGACCGCCAAGGTTTGCCCGCCTTGAAAATCGAACGACCATACCTCGTAACTGTAATCATACGTGCGGAGCAGAACCACCAACTGATCGTTCCATTCAATCACCTGAGCATCGATGAGATTCCATGGCACATAACCCAATACCAATGTTTGTCCTGTAGTAGTATCATAAGCGAGGAGCGCCACTTGGTCGTTCACGCGTCCTCTGAACAGCAGATAATCGCCAATGGGAGTGAGTCGTGTATCGCGCAGTGAACTAAGGGAAATGGCATCGAATGGTAAGTCTAAAGTGGTGACAGGATCTTCTGAACCATTGGTTGCGTAAAGGGTAGTTCCATCAAAGAAATAAAACATGCTGTCCATGGCAACAAAATCCAATATCATGTGAGGATGCTCCATAATGGAATTCAGAAAGAAAGAATGGCCAGTGTGAAGGTTAAAGCACTCGGTTTCGTAATACGATTGAAGGGTAGCATCCGTAACAATGAGATATTGGTCATTGCAGGTGAATTCGAAATAATCCGGATAATATTGAATCACGTCAACGGGGGTTTGAAGGACGCCGATTCGCGTGAGGGTGTCTGCACCAAGAGGTTTGATGTAGACTGCTAGACTATCCCTGTAAGAATTTTCGGTGTCCGTGAATTCACCAAACAGAAAAATCACATCATGATTTGCATTTTTGAAGGAAGTGTAGTATTGCTGTCGTTTGACGGTGTCAGGGGTATAGACGATTTTGAAGTTGTCGTTTCCGGCTGTGGTCTGAATCACTTGCTCTTCGTCGTTGAGCAGAATCAAGGCGTTATCTTGCGTTTGTAGGAGGGTAAATAAACCAGTCATTGCCATGGCTCCTTCGCACTGCTGGCTTTCTTTTTCACCAATTTTGTAATACGAAATGCTTTCTTGAAATGAGCCCAAGTACTGCGTAAAATAGATATAGTCTTTCGCCAAGATGCTTTGACGCATGTTAGAACTTTGATCGGGGTAGATATGGTTCAATCGTTCGACTTGGGCATGAAGCGAAGAATAAATAAAAGCTAGTATAGTTACCATTGCATATGGAAGGAGCCGGAATTGAATGATGCAATGCGAATGGTAAACAAGGTAGTTTGCTGCTTTTCGTAGCATATTATTGGTAGGTTGATAGAGGATTAGATCAGAATATATGGTCAGGTAAATATATTCAAATGATACGTATATCCTGATGAATAAATTATTTGGCCTTACTTTGTTACAAAACCACAATTTTTATGCCAGCAGAATCTAAAGTGCCTGTTATAGTCATTTTATCTGTTGATAATGTGCTTGCAGTTTTTTTTTCTTTTTTTTATGGAATTCTGTACATAATAGCATCTTAGCATTGTGCCAACTGATATACACCTTAACACAATGAGAAAAATCTTCTTTTTTGGACTTTTGTTTAGCCAACTGTTAGCCGAAGCTCAACTTACTCAGCATGAGTTGTTCGATGAGTCGTTATATAAAGAAACTTGGAAGGCATTGCCAATTGATTGGCAAAACGATGGCGTAATGGACCTGGTTACTTTCGATTATAGTACAGAATTGGGAACTGAGGATATGGTGCTTTATGTGAATGATGGTAATGGCGTTTTGAGTTTCAATAGCGTATTGAGTGAGGTATGGGATCCGTTTTGGTCGTTTGATATACAACGATTGACACATGTCGATATCGATGACGATGGAGTTTGGGAGGTCCTTGCTGAAAATTGGTTCGAGTTATTTCGTTTGGACTATGAATTAGCCGATCCACAACCTTATCGAATGATGGGCACAAATACCGCTGCATGGAATGATCCTATCCAACTTAATCTGGTTTCTCCTTGGTTGGTGGATTATGATGACGATGGTGATTTGGATATTGCAGCTCTTACTAATGGTGAGGAGGTTTGGCTAATCAATGAAAACGGTTTTGAATTGGAGTTAATGGCCCCTCGTTCAGGATTTATCCGTTGGCCATCTGACGATTGGAATGGTGACGGCTTGGGGGATTATTACGGCGTTAGCCCTAGTCAGACACCGGGTTATTATAGAATTAAATGTTATTTTCAAAACACCGATGGAACCTTCGATGTTTCGGGAGGAGGATTGGATATTTATCAGTTTCCATCAAGTGGACCCACTAGTCATGTTTTCGAGGATTTGAATGATGATGGACTTAAAGATGTCGTGCTTATAACGAATAATGAGGTTCGGTATGCATTAAGACAGGCTGGTGGTTCATTCGGTTCTGTGCAACCTTTATACAACCTGTCAAATACAGGTTATAAGCGATTTTTCACTGATTTTGACGGCGATGGCGACAAGGATATAGTCTTGAATTCAGTCAACTACAGCGAGCTCCAAGATTATGTACTGTTGAACAATGGCAATGCTGGATTCGGTTCGCTTACAGCTATGGATCAAACCTTTATCCGTAATGCTTTAATTCTCGACTTAGATGGATCAAATGGTTTGGATTATGTTGGACTTTTCGATTCGCGTTCGCCCTTCGCTCATTTCACGGTACAGCTGCAATTCGAAGATGATTTTAATGGCTCTTTTCAATCGATTGGACAATATCTCGGATTCATATCTGGAGAGGATCCAAAATACTCCTTAAGCGATCTCGACCAGAATGGTGAGATGGATATTTATCGAAGTTCATCTCATTACCCATATAGTGGAGTTGTAATCAAAAGCGCATACACAAACCATCCGAGTTTTCACCCCGTTCAGGACGATGGTTACTTCTATTTTCTGATAGACCGGGATCCATTATTGGAGAATGAGGTATTGGCCTATTACTGGCAAGCAAATAATTTTATGGTCAACTATGGTGTTCTGAACATGAACACATACGCGGTTGAAGTTATTTCGGAAACCACAATTCCAAATAGTAGTGGTTTTTTGATCTCACCAACAACGCTTGATCTGAATAACGATGGTGAAATGGATTTGTTATTGGACCATGACGGGTATTTGTCGACTTATGGAAATCCCGTAATACTTCTTGCAAATGCCGATGGTTCATTTGAAGTAATGGAGCTCCCGACAATCCAAAGCGAAACAGTTTTGTTTGCAGGTTGCTTCGATCTCAATGACGATGGACAGTATGAGTATTATTTAGCGGATGGTAACCAAACCTATCGAATGATCTATGACAATACGGGCAACTGGACGGACCCCGAGGTTGTTTTCGAATTACCCCTTTTGCTCAAACATGAAGTAAATGACGAAATAAATGGCCAACGTTATATGGTCGCCGCGATGTACTCCACAAATGCTTGGTTGGATTATTTTGTCGAACTTTCATCCGATGGAAGTTTGTCGAATTTACGTTCCCTTCGCGATCCAGCGTTCCCGAATAGTCCG
>JBDKJN010000354.1:0-4497 GCA_039796595.1 Bacteroidota bacterium | reverse complement strand
TTGCAGGTCATGTCAATGCTATAGGAATGATTTCGTTGACTGCCCTTAATCACTATTCGTGTTTTTATAGTCCACCTTATTTTATAGGGAGTATTAGTTCAGACGGAAAGGTCAGACTTGAAGCGAAGAAGGCTCAAAGTTTGTTGGGTAAGAATGAATGGATTGAAGGATTTATCGCTGATCCCTTTTCTGGAGATGAAGTAAAGCGAAGTACCTTTTTAAAAAATAAGGCGTTGATGGAAAAGGCTATTTTGGCTTTTAGAAATGACCTAGTCAGCTCACAGGATAAATAGACGATTGTTACGATGACGGCGAACAAGAATGTATTGATACCAATGTTTATACTATGCATTGCAATGGCAGCCACGGAATTCGGCTGCGCGGTGCATAAGAAAGTTTCATCGAAACCCATTTTTGTTTCCGATTCGATCTTCAGTAAATCTCTGTCTGAATTTAGAATCCACGATATCTATTTGCCAAAAGGGTATGTGAAGGGGAGACGCTATCCTATAATGTACGGGACAGACGGGATTGATGAACAAACAATCTTTGTTCTGGATTCGCTTATCAAAAAGAAAAAGCTTCTTCCATTTATTTATGTGTCAAGCCGAGCAAATGTAAGGATTGCGGATAGCACAACAGTGAAAACCGGAGATGGTAAGGCTTTAAGTTTAGCGTACCGTAATTTCGATTATATCAAAAACAACGCATCAGGAGGAAGTGGCCCTTTGGCAAATCGTTTTGAGCAACATCTCGAGTATTTCGTGCATGAATTTGTACCGCATGTAGAAACGACTTTGAGCTTGCCGGATGATCCACACAACCGATACTACACTGGTTTTTCGAATGGCGCTGGATTCGGCGTACAAATGCTGAACCGTTATCCGGAACTTATGTCAAACTATTGTTGTTTTTCGCCTTTCGGAGCTGATCCTGATGAGCTACCATGGGTAAAGGGTCAAGTGTATCCTGAGCTGTTCTGGTGGTACGGGAATGAGGAACCAGATTTTTTAAATGATGATGCCGCCTTCATTCAGGAGCGCTACAATGAATCCCGTGGCACATTCCATCTGAGCAAATACGATGGCGGACATTCGCACGAGCGTTGGCGCGCCATTTTTATTGATTGGTGCTTATCTGAGTTTGCGGCACCATAAGATTTTTAGATGCCAACCGGTTTGTATACAACCTCCCCGAATTTGTATACTTTTCGAGTGATGTGGTTGGTGGACATTTGTCCCATCAAAATCAAAACACAATGAATCCAAAAGTTATTTTAATTACAGGCGCTAGTTCTGGTATGGGCAAATCGTCAGCACTTCAATTGATTGCGGAGGGGCACAGGGTGTATACCGTTGCAAGACGTATCGAACAAATGCAGGACATCGCCGCAGCGGGTGGTTTTCCAATGCAAATGGACGTGACTCAAGATCAAGAGGTAATAGCAGTTGTCCAAAACATTATCGAGAAGGAAGGTAGAATAGATGTTTTATGGAACAACGCCGGCTTCGGATTGTATGGTGCTGTAGAAGATATTCCTCTGCAAGAAGCACGCCGCCAATTCGAAGTTAACGTATTTGGTTTAGCAGCAATCACACAAAAGGTATTGCCGTTTATGCGCAAAGCGAATAGTGGAACCATTATCAATACTTCCTCTATGGGAGGGAAAATGTATACTCCAATGGGCGCATGGTACCATGCTAGCAAACACGCCGTAGAAGGTTTTAGTGACTGTTTGCGCCTTGAATTGGCAGATTTTAATATTAATGTTGTGGTCTTAGAGCCGGGCATTATTGAAACAGAATTTGGAGATGTGATGCTAAATAATATAAGTAGGTATTCATTGAAGACCGCTTATGCAGAATTGACAAAGAAACTAGTCGCTGCTACAAAAAAGAATTATGATCGAGGTAGAGCTTCCAAGCCTGTCGTTATCGCCAAGACTATTTCTCAGATTGTGCGATCAAATCGTCCCAAAACACGTTATCGTATAGGTAAATTTGCAAAACCAATGGTGTGGCTTCGCATTTATTTAGGAGATCGTATGTTTGATAAAATAATCATGAGCCAAGTGTAGTATGAACCCCATCATCCATCTCGAGCATATTGCGGATATCAATCGCTTTCTTCAGATCCCGACGCAACACCCTTTAGTAGCAGTTGTGGACTTTAGCACAATGGAAGATTCGATCCCCGAGGGGACGCGCATAAGTAGTAGGTTTTATACGGTTATGTTCAAGAACTATTGTAAAAATCTTATGCGCTATGGCAGAACTACATATGACTTCCAGGAGGGTAATCTCATATGTATTGCACCTAACCAGGTGATTACAATGGACACGGAAGTCGCAGAGCGCAATGATAAAATGGGCTGGGGTTTATTCTTTCACCCTGATCTTTTGCGGGGAACTTCTTTGGCCAAGAGAATGGATGATTACACTTTCTTTTCCTACGATGTTTCCGAAGCGCTGCACTTGTCAGAAGTGGAAAAGGGGAATCTGGTCGACTGTATTCGCAAGATAGAGCATGAATTAGACAATAACATGGATGTGCATAGTCAAACTTTGATCGTTTCCAATATTGAATTGTTGCTGAATTATTGCTCACGGTATTATGGAAGACAGTTCATCTCACGCAAGATGGGCCATACGAATACTGTAACAGAGGTAGAAAGGCTTTTACGCGAATATTTCAGTTTAGGCAATACCCATCGACACGAACTGCCAACTGTAAAGTCTTTGGCCGAAAAAGTGCATCTGTCATCAAGTTATCTCAGCGATTTGCTCAAGAAGGAGACGGGCATGAACGCTCAAGATTTGATTCATTACCATCTTATTGAGGCGGCCAAAACAATCCTGCGAGGTTCAGATCAATCAATAAGTGAAATAGCATACGCTTTAGGATTTGAGTACCCACAATATTTCAGCAAGTTGTTTAAACTTAAAACAGGTCAAACACCAGGTGCATATCGTCATCTGAATTAGGCTTTTTTATGGCGTATGCTTTATTTTGATTGTCGCTGAGCACTTGTTCACCGCTGAGTCGCAGAGACGCAGAGTAATATTGAAGCGCAGATAGAGCTGCAATAGCAACGTTAGATTGCGCCCCTATTCCACCTCTACTTGCGCGGCTGCACGCCGCTGCACGCCTTTGCGCCTTTGTGGTGAAATGAGCGCAACGCATCCCATGCATTGAAAATTCTTATCCTTACTCCCCTTTAAACACAGGCTTACGTTTTTCCAAGAATGCCGCTACACCTTCGTTGTAGTCGTGGGTATGGCCCGCTGCAATTTGCAAACGTTCTTCCACTTCCAATTGGGCATCTAAAGAGTTGGATAGGCTATGGTTCAATGCTTCTTTCGTAAGGGCTAAGCCGCGTGTAGGCATAGCAGCCACTTGTTGAGCGAGGGCTTCAATGGTTGTTACAAAAGATTCATCCGCAACGACCTTGTATACCATCCCCATGCGTTCCGCTTCTTCGGCACCAACTTTATCTCCGAGCATCATTAACGCACTGGCTTTTTGAAATCCAATGATCCGTGGCAAAGTATATGTACCACCGCTATCCGGTATTAAACCAATTTTAGAAAACGCTTGAATAAAACTAGCAGACTGGGTAGCTACTACGATGTCACACGCCAAGGCAATGTTGGCTCCGGCGCCAGCAGCAACACCGTTGACTGCGGCTATAATAGGTTTAGGGGTTGCACGAATCTGACGAATGATCGGATTGTAGTGCTCGCCTAAAATCGTTTTTAGGGGAGGACCATCAGGAGCCACCACCTCAGCCAAATCTTGACCAGCGCAGAAGGCTTTGCCATTACCGGTCAACACTATGCATCTGACCTCGGCGTTTTTTCCAGCTTCTGCAAGTGCATTTTGAAGTGCCAAGGCCATCTCGCGATTAAAGCTATTAAACACAGTTGGGCGATTGAGAGCAATACGAAGAACATTGCCTTGTTGCTGGATTTCAAGTGTTTCTGACATGATTAAGATTTAGATAGAATACGTTGATAGATTTTTTGAATGAGAACGGTTATTAATGCACCAATCGCACTTTTAATTGTTGCTGCCGGTAAAAGAAAATGGAGTTCCTCGCGCCAATCGGAATGAACCATTTGAAAAGTCCAGTAAAGACCACAGGCAAGTATAATGGCATGTCCCAGAACCCATAACAGAAGTGTTGTGGTCTGTTCGCTAAACGCCCTCCAGCCGCTGTGTTGATTGTTGTGCGGGTTGCCGGATATTTTACGTACAAGTGATAGTATAAATCGATGTATGGCGTCTACTATAATATTGGTTTCTGCTAAAAATCCAACCAATAAGGTCGCAATTAGAAATCCAAAGAAATAACCACCATAAGGTCCCATGATATGTCGGGCCCCTGCTGAATAACCCGCAAAAACAGGCAGTCCGGCAATGCCTAAACCAATGTATAGCAATGCGGCTAAAAACCCAATGCGCCAGCCGAAGGCAATTCCACCAAATAGAATGACC
>JBDKJN010000353.1:0-2582 GCA_039796595.1 Bacteroidota bacterium | reverse complement strand
CTTTGGCTGTGTGGGGCTGCTCGCAGGCCATTCCATCAAATGCCCAAACATGGACCGTCGGAAATACAACACTTACTGAATCGGATTTGGTGACAGGGTTGGACGTGCCATGGGAAATTCTTTGGGGACCCGATGATTTTATTTGGGCAACTACTCGAAGCGGTGAGGTATTGCACATTGAGCCTAGCACAGGGAATTACACTTCAGTTTTGGATTTAACCAACGTAGTTCCTGACGAAGGGAGCAGCGAACCTGGCCTTTTGGGTATGGTGATGCATCCCGATTGGGCCAATACCCCAAAAGTGTTTTTGGTGTATAACTACATGTCTGGAAATAGCATTCGCGAACGCCTGGTTTCCTATGATTGGAATGGAACAGCCCTGGAGAATGAAACGATCTTAATCAATAATATTCCTGGCTACTGGATCCATAATGGTTCTCGTTTGATCATTACACCGGATCAAAAAATAATGATGTCGACAGGTGATACCGGAGATGGAGGTGATAGTTCGCAGGATTACACAGCACTCAATGGTAAGGTTTTGCGTATCAATTTAGATGGAACCGTTCCTTCTGATAATCCGGTGCAAAATATGGGTGATGCACCAACATATACCTACAGTTGGGGACACCGTAACATTCAGGGTCTATGCGTAGGTCCAGACGGAACAATTTATAGCAGTGAACATGGTCAGAACAGTAACGATGAATTTAATATCATCGAAGCCGGTCGAAATTATGGTTGGCCTAATGTTGAGGGTATGTGCAACACGGCGTCTGAACAAACTTTTTGTACCAATAACAATGTGAAAGAGCCGATTCGCACCTGGTCACCTTGTGTAGCAGTGAACGGCATTGAGTATTACAATCATCCGGCTATCCCAGAGTGGAATCATTGTATACTTATGGGAGTTATGGGTGGATTGAGTGGCGCCAATGGTAACAACGATCGTGTATCGGTTTTGCATCTGAGCACGGATGGTTTGACCATTGAAAGTGAAGACCAGTATTTTACGTCATTGAATCAGCGCTTCCGTGACGTTTGTGTTAACCCGTACACGGGTGCATTGTACGTTGCACTAAATGGCAGTTCATACCCTGGCAATGGACCGAACAAAATCAAGGAATTCCGCAATCTCGCGTACAATGCTGTTGCCAATTTAGTGGCAACACAAGAATTGACGGTTTATCCAAATCCTACTTCAAGTTGGATTCAAATTGAATTGTCGCAAAGTATGGTTGGTCAGAAATTGACTGTTTATTCGGCGAATGGGGATATCGTCCGCGAGCTCGTTGTGCAGTCTACAACTGAAAAAATTGATTTATCCACCTTACCACAAGGTGCTTATTGGTTAAAGGTGACGTCATCCTTAGGTACATTGACAAAGACCTTCATGAAGCAATAAAGAGTTGGAATTAGGTCTGACCAAGAGTACTTCGGGATAGGTCGCGACCTGGATTCGGTGGGTCTATAGTAATTATGCATAAATTCCACAGCGCAATGATGTTCAGTTGCTATTGATCCGAAATAAAACAACACAGCCTCCTTTTTGGAGGCTGTGTTGTTTTAACGGAGTACCAGTTTACTACCCATTAACGTAAAATATCCGTTCAAAGGTGAGATCCTTCACTGGTGAGATCCTTCACTTCGTCTCGGTTGAACCGAGTCGCGGTTCAGGACGAGTTGGGACCATACAATAAAACTTGGCCAGGCAAAATCATTCACGGCTAAGCCGAGACGAAGGATCTCAATCAATGGATTCGGATTAGCGCTCGATTCGAATGGAAGTTAAGAATCAAATTGGTCATAGTTGATTTTGCTCTTTGGGATTTCTTTCATGGTATGTTTAATTGTTTTGGTATTGACTTCTTCCTAGGATCAAAATGGCATGAATGAGTGCGAAACCGTTCATCCGTTTATTTTATACCCTTTAGCACCTGGTGATTGTTTATTTTGTTGTAATAAATTGATTGTCAGTGCTTTTTGGCTTGTGTTAAAGAAAAAAACGAAAAACCTAAGGAAAATTTAAAATTTTGTTATCTTTGAGACTCTTAACTAAACGATACTACTTATGACTTCGAGAATTTTCTTTTCCTCGAAACAGAGGGTCTTGCGTCATGCAGGAGAGGTTTTGAATGATCTTAAGATCGGTCACATACAATTGGACAAAGATCAGAATCGGATTGTTGCCAGTAAAAGTTGGAATTTTTTTAAAACGCGTAAGGAAGTTGAGATTTTGCTATACAGTGACGAACATCGTGTGGAAGTTGCTGTGAGCGTAGAAGCGTGGGCTAAGATGCTCGATTTTGGAGCAGCAGAATACCTTGAAGAAGAAATTCTTCTTCGACTCAAGGAAAAGCTGAACTGATTGTTTTCTATATTAGAGCTTGTGCCCGCTCAACACACAGTATGACATTGCCATGGATGCGAAAGGAGGCCAGGGCAGGTTTACACGATAAATCCGAGTTTACGTTGCAAAGTATTGCTCAATTCCGGCAATTTGCTCCTTTCTACAATAAAACCAGATAACTCGGCAAATTCTCCAAATACGTAGTGTTTTAAAGCTGCTTCGCGCAAATAT
>JBDKJN010000352.1:0-6314 GCA_039796595.1 Bacteroidota bacterium | reverse complement strand
ACCACATAAATAAGATTATCCATGAATAGATTAAATAAGTATTGGTTTTACGTATTGGTTTTCAAATAGTCTGTCCCTCGCGGAACGGGGCGCGAATATACGAAATCTGAAATAATTCCCCGTTTGGGACATCAAAAACGGCTGTAACCCTGATTTTTAGCCATATACCGAAAGCAAGATAACGTTCGTACAGTTTATGGCTGTGCCTAAGTGCGAATTCACTATTTTTGCCCTAGAATCGTATTTGAAATCCTTACATTTCATATCGCCACTCCTATTGTTCTTTGTCGTTTTTACGACGAGAATCGACATTCCCCTCCTGCAAGCGTTCTCAGATCGCCCCGATTCTGATCTTGTAAAATTGGAACTGACTGAAAACAAGACAGATGAAAAAAGTGAAGAAGATTGTAAAGAGGATGATTTCAAAGAATACAGTAATCTCTGTAACAAAGTACTCTCAAAAGAGATTAACAGGTCTGGAGTAAATGGAGGAACCTGGTGCAACTGGTTTTTAAGTCCAGATCTCTCATTCGAGTCACCACCTCCAAAGGTTTAGTATCCTATTTTTAGTTTGATTTTTGGCCCTTGGACCAACCCTTTTCGCCTATCTCAAAAAATGGATAGAGCGAGGGATTCTATTTATATACACTTTAAAAAACACTTATCATTTAATATACAATGAAAACATTGACGAAAGAAATGCAGGCTGCAATTACACCTGCGACTGCATTGCAATTACTTCAAGAAGGTAACGTCCGATTCATGAACAACCTAAAAGCAAACCGCAATCTTTTGCAACAAGTAAACGAAACATCGGATGGACAGCATCCTTTCGCCGTGATCCTGAGCTGCATTGACAGCCGAACCTCGGCAGAGCTCATCTTCGACCAAGGACTAGGCGATATTTTCAGTGTGCGTGTTGCTGGCAATATTTTGAATGACGACATCTTAGGCAGTATGGAATTTGCCTGCAAAGTAGCGGGGTCAAAGATCATCGCAGTGCTTGGACATACGAAATGCGGGGCTGTGAAAGGCGCTTGCGATCACGTTGAAATGGGCAATTTGACTTCACTTCTTGCGAAAATTCGTCCAGCGATTGATGACGAAAAAGAAACGACTTATGATCGCAATTCCAATAATTCAAATTTTGTTGAAAATGTTGCTGCGATTAATGTAAAAAGAACGGTTAAAGCCATCCAGGAGCGTAGCACAATCCTTAACCAAATGATTGCGAACGGAGAAATTGGAATTATTGGGGGAATGCACGACATCACTACGGGTGAAGTAACTTTTTATCCGGAAACCCAATCGGTGTAAACAACATTTATTCATCCTTAAAACAGACATAAATATTAATGAATAAAGGAATGTTTTCGTCCATTAAAACCGATGGGCTATCTGGTCTAGTCGTTTTTTTGGTGGCTTTGCCCCTCTGTCTGGGCATAGCCGTTGCATCGGGCGCATCGCCTTTTGCAGGTATCATTACGGGTGTGATCGGTGGTATCATTGTAGGTTACTTGAGTAACTCCAATGTAAGCGTCTCGGGTCCAGCTGCAGGATTGATTGCAATTGTATTGGTTGCCATCAAAGATTTGGGATTCGAAGCGTTCATCCTAGCTGTTGTGCTGGCTGGAATCATCCAACTCATCCTTGGATTTTTACGAGCTGGTATTATTTCGAATTACTTTCCATTTGGTGTAATCGAAGGTATGCTTGCCGGTATTGGTATCATCATCATCAAGAAAGAGTTGCCGCATGCTATTGGATACGACAATGAACACGAAGGTGATTTTTTCAATTACAGTCTTACCGATAATGCCGACAGTGGTCAGTTCAGTGAATTGATCCACTCCTTAAATTTTGCACATACAGGAATTATTTTGGTGGCTCTCATTTCGATTGCAATCATCATTGCATTTAATAAGGTCAATATTCTCAAAAAAATCAAAGCCCTTCCAGCGGCATTGGTGGTAGTTATTGTTGGCATCACAATCAATGAGTTATTCAAAGTCTTCAAACCAGAACTCACAATTACTGGTAACCACTTGGTATCATTGCCGGTTTCTAGCTCATTCAGTGAATTCATGTCACAATTCACGTTTCCTGATTTCGCGTCCCTGGCCAATCCCAAAGTTTGGATAGCCGCAGCTACAATTGCAGTTGTAGCAAGTATAGAAACACTATTGTGCATTGAGGCAGGTGATAAACTTGACACGTATAAGCGCTATTCCGATCCAAATATTGAATTGAAGGCTCAAGGCGTTGGAAATATATTGTCGGGCTTGCTTGGTGGATTACCAATGACCAGCGTGATTGTGAGAACGTCGGCGAACATCACTTCAGGAGCAAAAACCAAGTTATCCACCATTATACATGGTACGTTGTTGCTATTGACAGTAATTCTTATTCCTACGCTGTTAAACAAAATACCCATGGCCTGTTTAGCGGGAATCTTGATCATGATTGGTTTCAAACTTGCAAGCCTGAAAGTATTCAAGCACATGTGGAGTATTGGGTATTTGCAGTTTGTTCCATTTATTGTAACTGTAATTGGGGTAGTCGGAATTGATTTATTGAAGGGCGTTGGATTAGGTCTTGCTGTGAGTATTTTATTTATCCTTATTGGAAACATGAAATTGGCTTATTATTTCAAAAAAGAAAAACATAAGGATGGAGAGATCATACGCATCGACTTGGCTCAGGAAGTTTCATTCCTCAATAAAGCCGCTATCAAGGTTACATTGAAGGAAATCCCAACTAACGCTCACGTCATTATCAGCGCAAAACAGTCGGTTTATGTCGATCACGACGTCTTAGAATTGATACGCGATTTCACCAATCATGGATCAAAAAACAGAAACATTACAGTCGAACTACATGATTTCAAAAGCTCGTACAATATCCAAAACAGTATTGACAGCAGCCACGTTTCATAAGGCTCGACTAAGACAATTTCTGTGAATTGAATACTTAAAAACCTGTCTGTTTAGGCAGGTTTTTTTTATTCTTCATTATTCAATTCAGGTAAGTTCACTACCCTTTTCGGCTTAAAATTTTCATCGTCTCATGAGCACAAGCTATTCACTAAATTTGTTTTTTCTTGCGATGCGATTTGACATGAACATTCAGACACTGATCAAGACCACCTTATTCTATGCGATACTTTTCGTAGCTTCTGTTGTTTGCATTCAACGCATTTGGTTTGTCGACTTGTTTGAGCGTGATGTATTCCTGAATTGGGATGCGGGACATTACCACACAATAAAAGGAGAGGGCTATCATGGATTTAGAGTTGCCTTTTTTCCGCTTTTTCCGATGATATGGCGATTCCTATCATTGGGAACATTTGGCATTTCGATTTTTAACGCCCTGGTCTTTTTCACCTCCTTTGTTGCACTCCTCCGAAATTTACACATTCGAAGAACTGAATATGTATTACTTTATTTAACTGTACCCTGTTTTATTTTCTTCTATTTACCATTTACTGAATCATTATTCTTTTTATGTTCAACACTTATCATAGTCGGACTTAAAAACAACAAAGACCATCTTGTATATATGGGATTGTATGTAGCTATTCTGTGTAGACCCGCATTTACCGTATTAATACCCGCTTTGTTTATAACGGAGTTCTTGCAATTTCGACGTGACAACTTGTATTTCAGATTAGGAGCCTATACATTGATTTCGCTTTTAGGCATATTGACCGTTGGATGGATTCAGTATTTAGACACCAACGAATGGTTTAAGTTTTTCAGTGCGCAAAAAGAATGGGGCAATCATCTTCAATTACCTAAACTGCCTTTCCATTCTTGGGCGGATGGCATTGTACTACGAACTGACGGCGTTGCCTTATTCATAGGTGTGATAGCCGGAGCATTTTTGAGTGCGTTGCTACTCAAACTGAAATGGGTACACAACCTCCGACCTACCCGTGAAGTCATTTTTTCACTCGCTTATTTGGGGGGGATAACACTATCTGTGATTTTGTTCAGAGGAGGCAGTCTTTTTAGCTTGAATCGTTTTGTTTTTGCTACACCATTCATTATTGTCGCCATCCATTATTGGATCCATCAAAAGATTCAATTCAAGGCTAAACACTTAACGTTCATTTTTGGTCTTGTTTTCCTTTTCTGGTTATTGTTAGGCTCATACGTACACCTGCAAGAAATTATCAAATTCGGTCTTTTGTCCATATACGTACTTTTGCTTTTTGCCCTTCAATCCGAGAAAGATAGCATTAATAAATATAGCATATACGTTCTCATTACCATCAATTTTGTATTTCAGATATTCTTCTATCTGCGTGTCTTAAATGGCGAATGGATTGGATAGAAATGCGCATATGCGTTCATTTTCAACACATTCAAATATTATTATAGAACAAATTCGAATTCAAAATGACAGCTACGACTTCAAAACATGTGCATTCCTTACTGTTGGGTCAACAAAATGTGAGAATCTCGAAATAAGCAATTGAAATTCCAGTAGTCGACGACATCGTAAAAATCCAAATCAATAAACCATCTCAATCTTCCATTCCGAAAAAATTCTGATCAAAAACGGATTTCAACATTCGCCTCGACCTTGAAAATCATTCGCACTTGATTTCGTCGGACAACAACTCAATCAGTGATATGCGATGGCATGAATGAATTCAAATGCAACCAAAAATGCGCACATTGGTATTCTTTGAACTTGGTTGACCGAACTATATTTGTCCAATATCCAATTAATGAAACGGTCCGATGCAAGAAATTCTTTTCGACTTCATTTCCAAATACATCACTTTAACTAATGAAGAAAAGAATGCATTGCTTTCACTTGACCTTTTTCACTCCATAAAAAAAGGCACTACGCTACTGGAGGAAGGGCAAAAGACCCAAAATAGTTTCTTCGTATTGAAAGGCTGTATTCGCACTTATTACGTCAAAAATGGAGATGAAAAGACAACAGCATTTTATACTGAATTAGATGCATTAACACCGAGTTGTGTCATCGACGGGAGGGCTTCAGATTACTTTGTAAGTTGCTTAGAAGATAGCATTCTTCTTATTTCGAACGTTGAGATGTCAGAAGAAATCAATCGACAATTCCCTAAGTTCGATTTGATGTGCAAGAAATTGTCAGAAGAATTGTTGGCCAAACAACAAATTGATTTTGACGAATTCAAAACAAGTTCGCCCGAAGAGCGCTACATGAATTTGCTCCAAAAGCGTCCCGACCTTATACAACGTGTACCCCAACATCAATTGGCCAGTTACTTAGGCATCCAACCGCAATCGCTGAGTCGACTAAAAGCGCGTATTATCGAGAAAAATAAAAGTGAATAGTCATTTCTTCACTTTAGTGAACGGATTCTGAAAGAGGTTGATTCCAATTTTGCTGTCACAATTAAAAAACAGATTTGTAGACATGCAGAAGAAAATGCTCATTACGTTCCTGGTTCTGATAATAGGCACATCAACCACTATCAAGGCCCAATACACTAGTCAAGATACCACATTTAAAAAGTGGTTCATTGGCACATCCGTTTTTGTACTTCTGGGCAACGCCTTTGAAAGTGAAAATCCTCCAAACTTTGCTCAATTGGATTTGGGATTTCGTCTTAACGGAAAAGATATTCTTCGTCTTTCGCCAAAAACTTGGAAATATGCTTGGCCCAATGGCATACATCCCTTCCTCAATAGTGCTTATAAAAAGCAAGAAGAACGATTTCCAGGATATGTTCGCGAAATTGGAATCACCGCGTCCTATCAACGCTTTTTCTGGAAGAACTTTTATGCGCAACTTGACATCATGCCAACACATCAAATTTTTGTGGGAGTCAACGACAAAAAAATTGGCAATGGCTTTCAAATTTTTAACTCCTACCGCATGGGCTATCACTTCAAATTCTGTAAAGATCGATTTTTCTTTCAACCTTCTGTTTGTATGACTCACCGTGCATACCACACGCCGTTACCCAACGGATTCAAGCAACTGGATGACAAGTGGCCCAAAACCATTTTTCCTGAACCAGGACTCAATATCGGGGTGAACTTTTAGGGCAATTCTCGTAATCCCGAATTCAACCTTATTCAGTATTCTTAAAATTCCACCTTTGGCGAGACAAAATTATTCATACAATCCTTGAGTGGATGCTCAATCACTTAGGTGGAACATCGATAACGACCAAAATTTGGGTACTAATTTGAATCTGATTTTTCCAATTTAATAGGTTCGAAATCATAAACATCTAACCATTCGAGCTGACCAATGCCTTTCCTACTGGCGCACTCAAAATAAAAAAACTCAATTGTTAGTTATCCTAA